>JBFHGY010000080.1:0-8947 GCA_041582905.1 Crocinitomicaceae bacterium
CCTCTGAATTCAAAATGTGTCGAATCGGAGTGTTGGGTAATTCTTGAATGAGTTCATTGGATAATCGCTCAAATTGTTCAATCTGTTTTTGTGTAAACGCTGAATGCGCAGTATCAGATTCGGCCAAGTGTGAATAGATACTTTTCACGAAAACTTCGGGTTGAGATTGCACCTTTTGAATCAACGGTTTCAAGTCCGATTCAATAAAGCCAAGTCGATTCATTCCTGTTTCCAGTTTGATGTGGACAGGATAGTTGTTTTCTCCAAGAAGAATCAATTGTTGAATGAATGCTTCCAATTGACGCAAGGAAAATATGGCGGGTTCTAACCGATGTTGAATGCAACTCTCGAAAGCTTCTTCTTCGCAATTCATGACTAAAATTGGGAGTGTAACACCGCTTTCACGGAGTTCGATACCTTCGTTTGGATAGGCAACTCCCAAATAATTCACTCCAAGGTGTTCTAGGAAATTGCCCATTTTCGTTGCGCTCGAACCGTAAGAAGACGCTTTTACCATGCACAACAATCGTGTTTGCGCTTCCAATTTCGACTTGAAAAAGGTAATGTTATGTCGGATCGCTCCAAGATCAATTTGTACGTAGGTTTGATGCTGATACAGTTTTAATCGAGCAGCCAACTTTTCCAAGCCAGCGGAGCGATTTCCTTTGATCAGGATGGACGCGTTTTCAAATGTCGATTCGATGGTGTTCTTCGGAGAGTAGAGAACGACTGAGTCCACTGAAAACTCTGAAGCCAATTGTTGAATCCAAGATGGAACTTCTGTTCGATCATCTCCAAATCCAACGATTAGAATGCGTTTTTGTTCTTGAGTCGTCGATAATTGATATTCCAAAGCATAGCGCAGCGAATCTTCGTCCAAGTTATACGCATCGTTGATGATGGTCGTATTTCGAACACCTTTAAATGTTTCCAATCGCATCGAGAGAGAACTCAATATCGCTAATCTTTTATGTAGTGTTTCGTTCGAAACTCCTAATTTTTTCGCCATCGAAAAGGCAAGCGCAGCATTCAATCGCTTGATTCTATCCTTGGATGAAAAAGTAGATAACTCTTCAGTCAAGTTGTCTGAATCAACAGCGATTCCGTTTTCCAACGAAAGATGCATCTCAGCAGGATAGAAAAAGCAGTCAGCATTTTGGAAAAGAAGGAGTTTCTCTTTTAAATGCGTTTCTTCTGAATCGAAATTGGCACGATGTGCCAGTCCCAAACCGGTGAAAATCCCATACGTCGGTTGAATCATTTCTTCCAGGAAAGACATGTCTCTAGGTTCGGAAATACCAGCCTCAATGATGGCAATATCCGCCTTGGTGTTCATCTCGAACAATGACAGTGCAACGCCTAGGCGCGAATTGTAGCTCTTCGGACTTCGAACGACGTGCATTTCTTCCGATAGAAGCTCTGACAACCATTCTTTGACCGTTGTTTTTCCATAACTTCCTGTGATCGCAACAACTGGATAGTCGAATTGCTCTCTATGGTATTTAGCGAGAGTTTGAAGCGCTTGGAAGGTGTCAGAAACGACAATCTCATGAGAGGCATGAAAGCGATCAGTAATTCCTTTCTCCGAAACGACAAAGTGACGAACTCCTTTGGAATAAGCATCTTCGATGAAGTCATGCCCGTCCCGAAATGAGCCATTCAAAGCAAAAAACAAGGACGATTTTCCAGAATGAATTTTTCGCGTGTCGTAGGACACGTTCGTAATCACCTCATGAGAAGTGCTTATTTGCGAGAAAAGGGATGAAATCTTACTGTATTCGTAATTGAGTTTCAATGCGCGATTTTGTTGTAGCACGATCTACAAAGCGGCTTGTATTCGTCGACTGCACCAACGAGTACTTGCTCTTTGTCCTCAACAGTTCGATGAGAGAATTGTGCCAAGTTACCGCAAGATACGCAAATCGCGTGAACCTTTGTGACGTATTCTGCAATCGATAATAATTTTGGCATTGGACCGAAGGGAACACCTTTAAAATCCATGTCTAGTCCAGCAATAATCACGCGAACACCATGCTCAGCCAAATGATTACATACCTCAGTAATCTCATCATCAAAAAATTGAGCTTCGTCAATCGCAACGACACGCTCTTTCTTCCAAATGTCCAAAATCTCCTTGGAGCTATTCACACAAACCGCTTCGAAACTAGTTCCCTGATGGCTTACTACGTTTTTCTTGTGATAGCGATTGTCAACGGTTGGTTTTACGAGCAATAATTTCTGGTTGGCGAACTCTGCACGACGCAATCGACGAATCAATTCTTCCGTTTTTCCTGAGAACATGGAGCCGCAAACTACTTCTATCCATCCATGAGTTCGACCTTCTTCTGGAAAATGCTCTAAAAACATGACTTTTTCTTCTATTTGGGTTATCAACAACTAGCCGAAGAGAACTCGGCATGATTTCTGACGAAATTGCGTTTGTTTGAGTTAACTTTGGAATGCAATTTTGCTAATTTGAAGGACAGTTAAAAATGTTCGTTAGCAACTTGTTTAAAATGTTGAAAAATCATGGATGGATTGAAAAATTATCGCGAAAAAATAGAAAGCATCAGCAAATTGGTGGACAAAATGGATGGTGGAGAACTGTCGATCCATGAGTTGGTAGAGTTAGAAAAACTAACCCGCGAACTGCACGAGAGAAGCATCATCTTGAAATACAAAGCCTTTGAAAATAAGGTCGGAGAGGCTCCTGTTGAAGTAACCATGGAAGTGGTTCACGAAGAGGAAGAAATTGTAGAAGAGAAGGAAGAGGTAGTGGAAGAACAACCGCAACAGGAAACACCCATCTTGGATTTCTCTATGTTCGATGAGCCTGAGGAAGATGTGAAACCAGAGATGAAAATCGAGGTAGTAGCTGAAGAGAAAGAACCAGAAATCACGATAGACACACAACCTGAGCCTGAACCGAAGATCGAAGAGAAAATCGAAACGGTTCCAGAAGAGGAAGTAAAAGCGGAAGAACCGAAGACGGAAGCTGTTCAGGAAGAACCGAAAGTTGAAGTGAAGGAAAAGGGATCATCGTTCTTGGATCGATTGAATATTCCCGACAATTCGATCAGTTCGCAAATTGCAGAAAGAAAAATTGATACGCTTTCGGGAGCTTTTGGAATCAATCAACGATTACTTTATATCAATGAATTATTTGATGGTTCTGGAGAAGAATTTTCTGATGCGGTAAAAATGCTCGACACGCAAGCTGGCCTCGACTCAGCCAGTCATAAAGTAGAAGAACTAGCATTTAAATACTCATGGAATCCTGAGGAAGAAGCGGTGTTGGAATTTCTCGCGATTATCAAACGACGTTATGCTTAAACTTTTCTCCTTTCTCGGTTTACTCTTGATCGGATTTGCCTCAAATGCACAAATTGAGGAAGTCCGAAGAATCACAAAGACCTTGTGTTCGCCTGAATTTCATGGTCGAGGATATGTAAACAAAGGAGATTCCTTGGCTGCCGATTTTCTAGTCGAAGAATTTAAGAAGATTGGTGTTGGAGCCTACAAGAAGGAGCCAATGCTTCAACCGTTTTCAATCGAAGGTGTAAACCGCTTTCCGAATAGGATGTCGGTAAAGCAACAAGACAGAGAACTGGAGGCAGGTGTTCATTTTATGGTCGGGGCTGAGTCGAATGGTGGTCGAAAAACCTTGTCGCCCTTCGTCATTTCGATTGAAACAGCACTGAATCCAGACCTTCTTCCAATGGAGCTCGAACGTTTTGTTCGGGAACGTAGAGGAAATGCTTTGTATCTTGATTTTGGATCGGCAAGTGGTGATACGGTAAAGCAGTTGACGGGAATAGGAAAGGCCCTAGCGAATTATTATCCTGTTATCGAAGTGATCAACCGTAAATTTATGTGGTCGGTAGGTCGTGAGAAATTGAATCACCCTTTGATCTATATTCAAGATTCTATCGCGGATCGAAATGCAATTTATACGATAGATATCGATCAGGAATTCGTACCATCTTACCAGTCTCAGAATGTTGTGGCGTATATTCCATCGAAAAAATTATGTGCTAAAACCATCGTTTTTACGGCTCACTACGACCATCTCGGTCGAATGGGAAAGGATACGTATTTCCCAGGTGCAAACGACAACGCTTCGGGTACGGCAATGTTGATCACGATGGCGAAACACTTTATGGACAATCCTTCTGATTACAACATTTTGTTTGTTGCCTTTGCTGGTGAAGAAGCAGGATTGGTTGGGTCTAAATTCTTTACGGAGAATCCCATTTTGAAGTTAAAGAAGATTCGTTTCTTGATCAATCTGGACATTATGGGGTCTGGAGAAGAAGGTGTTACGGCGGTGAATGCCACCTTATTTGATGATGAGTTTCAGTTATTGAATGAGATCAATGACGAACAGAAATTACTGGCAAAAATCAAGAAACGCGGTCCAGCTCAAAATTCTGACCATTACTGGTTTACAGAAAAAGGTGTTCCCGCTTTCTTCATTTACACCATGGGACCGAATAAAAATTACCACGATGTATTTGATACATACGAAGAGCTGAGCTTTGTAGAATATGATGACATCACGAAGTTATTGGTCACTTTCGTTGAGCGATTGGAAAAGTGAGCCGTTTTGGATTGGTATATTCCCGTCATTTTTGAATAGAAATCACTTACGTAACGCTCAAGTTTTCACTATTTTGGTATCGAATAAGCGAATGTTTTGCACGAAACAAACGTTTCATTCAACTTAAAGCTGCATTATGAGAACAATCTATACACTATTAATTGTCGTTTCGTCATTCCCTGTTTTTGCACAGCCATACGCTGGAAAGGCGCTTCCAGATATTGGATTCGAAAAATCTGCAGGATGTACACCGCCTACAACCACAACATTCATGGAATTGAATAATGTCCGTGCGATGATTCATACGGCGGGTAACTTGTGGCAAGTTCCGGGACAAAATTTGTCGCAATATGAAGTTCCGAAAAACTCAGGCATTATGGCGCTGTTTACGTCGGCACTTTGGTTAGGAGGTACGGATGCCAACAATCAGTTGAAGTTAGCGGCTTTACGTTACCGTAGTGGACAAGACTATTGGACGGGACCACTGACAGAAGGGTCAGCTGAAACAAATTACGATAATTGTTCGCGTTACGACAAGCATTTCATTACAACACAGGATGAAGTACGTGAGTTCGTTGCTTGGTATGATGCAGGTATCTTCGACCAAGAGAATGGAACTAATACACAATCCGAAGAATATCCGGGTTACGTGATACCCGATATCATCAAAGAATGGCCAGCGCATGGAGATGAAATGGCGGGACAAGATTACTATCTCGCTCCTTTTTTCGACCGAAATGAAGACGGTACGTACAATTGGGAGGATGGAGATTATCCTTGGCATGATATCAATAAAACCAAAGTATGTGGTGTAGATCGGGAAGTTTCGTTGTACGGAGATATCAACTTCTGGTGGGTAATGAATGACAAAGGAAACATCCACACAGAAACAGGTGCGGATCCTATCGGAATGGAAATTCGAGCGCAGGCATTCGCATTTGCATCGAACGATGAGATCAATAACATGACGTTCTACAACTATGAGCTCATCAACCGAGGAACGCAAACCTTGTTTGATACCTACTTCGGATTTTTTACGGATGGTGCCTTGGGAGATCCTCAAGACGATTATGTAGGTTGTGACGTAAATAGAGGTTTGGCGTACTATTACAACGGTGATAACTACGATGGCGATAACGCTGGTTGGAAAGGATACGGCGATAATCCACCAGCAGTGGGGGTTGACTTTTTCGAAGGACCTTACCAAGACAATGACGGAATAGATAACGCAGTAGGAATCGGGCCAGGTGAAGCATTAAATGGAATTGGATACGGCGATACCATTGTCGATAATGAGCGTTTTGGAATGAGAAGATTCTTGTACTACAGTAATGTTGGACAGGGAAATATCAACCAAACAGACCCGATTAATGCGTCGGATTATTACAATTACATGCGCGGTTTTTGGAAAGATGGTACACCATTTTATTATGGTGGGACAGGACACTATTCGGATCCACAAGCCAATTCGACGGTTCCATGTGAATTCATGTTCCCTGGAGATACAGACCCTCTCGGGTGGGGGACAGGTGGTCAGCCGCAACAACCATGGACTGAAGAAAGTGCGGGCAACGTACCATACGATAGACGTTTTGCTCAATCGGCTGGACCATTCGTGTTAAAGCCGGGAGCGGTAAACAATATCACCGTAGGTGTTGTGTGGGCGCGTGCTTCTGGTGGCGGTCCTTTTGCATCTGTGGAGGTATTGCGCAGAGCAGATGATAAAGCGCAAAAACTGTTTGAAAACTGTTTCCGTGTATTGGATGCTCCTCATGCACCTGATATGGCAGCACAGGAACTCGAGAATGAAGTGATTTTGACAATTAGCAATCCGCAAAATTCAAATAATTATAACGAGGAATACGTAGAGTTTGATCCATTCATTGTTTCAGAAGATACAGCAGCAGATTTATCATACCGCTTCCAAGGATATCAAATTTTTCAGTTGAGTGGACCTGACGTTTCTATTTCAGATTTGGGTGATCCAACGAGAGCGCGACTTACAGCTCAATGTGATATTGAGGATGAAATCGGTCGCATCATCAATTTTGAATTCGACGAGTCCTTGAATGCAAGTATACCTGTAGAATGTGTGGATGGTGAAAACAAAGGAATCCGTCACTCATTTAGAGTAACAAATGACCTCTTCGCACAGGGCGAATCTCGATTGGTGAACTTTAAGCGTTACTACTTCGTAGCAATTGCGTATGCTTTCAATCAATTCAAAGATTACGATCCAACGGACCCATTGTTGTTGGATGGACAACAGAAGAAGTATCTCGCGAGTCGAAAAGCTGCCTTTGGTGAAGTAAAAGTACTTGAGGTGATCCCACATAATCCTACTCCAGAAGCGGACGGAACAGCTCAGAATATTGAGTATGGTTCAAGTCCTCGTATTACGCGTATCGATGGTGTCGGGAATGGAGGGAATGATCTCGAACTAACGCAGGCATCAAAAGATTACATTTTAGCGAATGGAAAATTGGATACACCAACGTACGAATACGGACGTGGTCCTCTAAATGTTAAGGTGATTGATCCATTGAACGTAGCAGACGGTTATTTCGAATGTAAGTTCCGCGACTACACCATTTCGACGCCTTTCAACACAGCAACGGAGGCTTCTTGGGTGATTTATCGTTACGATAAAGAGGGAGGAATGCTCCTTGACTCGGTTTCTTCGGAACGCACCATTGAATTCAATAACGAGCAGTTAATTCCGCAGTGGGGAATTTCAGCACAAATTCAACAGCAACAGTACTTCAAAACAGATTTAACTGGAGGAGGAACAGTAGCACCGTATTCAACAGATCCTATTCGAGCAGATATCTTTTTCAAGGATAGCTCGCAACGATTCTTGGCCGGTGTTCAGGATAATAATTCATTCTTCCCAACCAATTGGATTCGCACAGGGGATTATTTGCCAACGGCAGCTGATTGTGCTCCTGGGATAGAGTATACAAATCCGTGTAACTACCAAGATCAAATTGGCGGTGATGAAGAAAGACAGTACAATGGTTTGCTAGATGGGACCATCGCTCCTCACAAGTTGGTGGGGTATGAAGCCGATTATATGCCATTGGCGTATTACAATGTATCTTCTGGTAATAGCTATCGAAATCCTTCTTCAATTAGTTATTTGCCAGGTGTGGATATTGTTCTTACGAGTGATCCATCTAAATGGACGCGCTGTCCAGTGATTGAGTTAGGACGAGATGCAAACCTCAATCTGGGTGGTGCAGAACCTGGACAATTGAGGAAAAGCCCAAGTTTAGGACCGAATGGATTGCCTGATGGAACAGGAGAAGGAATGTCATGGTTCCCAGGCTATGCCATCGATGTTGAATCAGGTGTACGATTGTACATGGCGTTTGGTGAAAATTCATTCCTCGGAGCTGAAAATGGGGCCGATATGTTGTGGAATCCTACGGATCGTTTAGTAGACGGAACAGGAAATCCGCTGATGGGTGGAGTGCAACCAGTATATGTTTGGGGATACAATTATGGATCAATCAACGGAGATCCGTTTATTGGGAATGATTTCCCTGCGTATATTCCAAATGATGCTGGAGTGAATGCAGGAAATGAATTGTACAATCAGTTCCAGTTAATCGAAACAAACGACAATACAGCGAAAAAATACGTGTATGGAAACTTGGCGTGGATTTCGTATCCACTTGCAGCCAACGGCTACGAAATTGATCCCTTCGATTTTCCTACGGAAGTGGAAATTGAATTGCGTGTCAACAAGGAATACAAAAACTATTTCGCGACAGGTCGAAACAATAGCCGTCCGATGTATTCTTGGAATATGGATGACATTGCAACGGTAACAGGTAGTCAAGATCAATTAGCCGAAGCGCTTAAAATCATCAACATTGTGCCGAATCCGTACTTGGGATATTCTCAATACGAACGGAACAGACTGGATTCTCGCATTAAGATTACCAACTTACCAGAGCGCTGCTATATTTCGATCTACAATATGCAAGGGAAATTGGTAAAAGACTTCAAAAAAGACAGTCCAAATACGTACCAAGATTGGTTGCTGATTAACCATGCTGGAATTCCAATTTCCTCAGGAATCTATCTAGTGCGAGTGGATATTCCAGATGTTGGATCGAGAGTGTTGAAAGCATTTATCGCAATGCGACAGCAGGATTTACAGAATTTATAGATATCTCTCATGCCCAAGTTGAACGCTTGACTTAATAGGAATGTCTTGAAGTTCTGCGGATTGTATAGGTGTTTAGTATCTTCATGGAGCAACTAATCGATGATCTTTTGCGTCATTGAACTGAACGTAATAAAGAAGAAATACCACTTAATACTATGAAACGTAATATC
>JBFHGY010000081.1:0-8864 GCA_041582905.1 Crocinitomicaceae bacterium
AGCCAGAGTAGAATATTCAAAATTCTACGCGTTCGCTTTGTGAATTCAGTGCGCTCCTTCTTCTTTCCTCCGTCCTTCTTTTTGAACAGATTGGCAAGCGGATTATTTGTTGGTTCTTTCTTTTTGGTACTCATGGTTGAACTTGAGGGTATAAAAATAACCAATAATTGGTTGGGTTCGTTCAGAATAAACGTTAATCCCAGCGTGATGTTTCCTTATTGATGTGTTGAAAACTGGGTTTTTCTATTCGATTCTATCAACTCCAATAGCGATTGGGAATCTAAGATCCATGCTCGCTTCTGGCAGGCTTGGATGTAAGTCTGTTAATTTAAGACGTCTTTACGCTGACTATCGAGCTTGAGAAGCAAGAAGATCATTACTGAAAATGCCATCATCGATGAGCCTCCGTAGCTAAACAAAGGAAGCGGAATCCCAATAATGGGAACCAAACCGATGTTCATTCCAATGTTGATTGCGAAGTGATAAAAGAGAATCATCGCGACAGAATACGCATACACGCGGTTATACTTGGATCGTTGTCGTTCTGCTATCGTGATCACGCGCAGCAATAAGAAGGTGTAGAGGATCACCAAAAAGATACTTCCCACAAACCCTCGTTCCTCCGCCCATGGAGAGAAAATGAAATCCGTTTCACACTCCGGTACGTGCTCCGTTTTTGTGGTTGCCACATTTGCCTCGCGATAACCCTTCCCTGAAAATCCACCTGAACCAACGGCTGTCATAGCGCGACTTCGGTTGTAATCGGCTCCGTCTTCCACTTTTCCTGTTCCTTCTTCAGGCTCATAAATTCCTAACCACAATTCGATCCGCGTTTTTTGGTGAGGAGGAAGGCTTTCAAATCCAAATTGAACCGTTGCTGTTAGCGCTACAGATGTGGAAAATGCCATCAATGCAATGACCAAAGCTCGTCGTGCATCCCGTTTCGCGAAAATAGAACGCATGATGAGGTAGCCTAAAATCGAAGTGACGAACAATGCGATAAACATGCGCCAATACCCTGAGAATTCTTCTCCAGGATATGCATCTAACAAAATTGGTTTGTGACTAATGATCAACGTGATGACCAACAAAAACACCACTACGAACAAAATCGGAATGAAGTGCGTTCCGAGCCATGTACTTTTGAAACGTACACCAGGAATGGCATTCACAATGCGCAATACAATCGGGTCGAAGGTGAGTCCTTCACGATACATCACAAAGAAAAATGCCGTAAACACAACGAATGTTCCAGCATCTGGCTGGAGCAAAATCAATAACATCGGAATCGCGATAATCGCCAAAGAAACGATTACCGTTTGTCCATTCTGCTGCTTGACATTGAACGAACTCATGTAATTCGCCAACAAAATCGCTGTTCCAATCTTCGCAAACTCCCCCGGCTGAATACCAAAAGCTCCCAATCCCAGCCATGAATGTGCTCCATTAATCGGCTTGGTAAACAGTACAATTATCAGCAGCGAAAGCGTGAATAAGTAGATGGGTATCGAGAATTTTCGATAGATGTCGGAGTCAATCAAAAACACGAGTAAGCCCAGAAACAGAGAAACACCGACAAAGAAGATCTGACGTCCGTACATTTCCGAAAAACTAAAAATACTCGGGTGTTCCGGGTTATACGTTACCGAATAAATCGTAGAGATTCCGAACACAATTAGGAGAATGTATATCCCAAAAAGTATCCAGTCAAAATTTCCCGTTATGGAGTCATTCTTTCTCATTCCCAGAGTGAGAGTTTAGCATCTAGGATTCGTTTTTCCTTCTCCACGGATTTTACTTCTCCGTTGAGGTACTTTTCGATCACCAAACTAGCGATTGGAGCCGCCCATGTTCCTCCACCTCCACCGGTATTTTCTACGAACACGGCAATGGCAATTTTCGGATTATCCATCGGAGCAAATGCAATGAACACGGAATGATTGGGCTTTTTGATCAAACGTCCATTCACCAATTTAAAGTTCTCAACCGTTCCCGTTTTACCACAGGTAATGACTCCTGGAATTCGAGCGCGGGAAGCTGTACCACCTGGTTCGTGAACACATCGTCTCATTCCTTCCACGACAGGAGGAAAATGTTTCGAATCCACCATAGTTCTGTTCTTCACCGTATATTCTTCACGCGGACCTCCACCGTCAATGGATTTTACGAAGTGTGGCGTGTAGAACCATCCACGGTTTGCCATAATTGCGGCCACGTTTGCCATTTGAAGGGGCGTCAACTGAACTTCTCCCTGACCAATAGAAATGGACTGAATGGCAGAAAACTTCCATTGTCCTTTTCCTCGCCAATGGTCGTAATATTTAGAATCGGGAATGTTCCCGGCGCGTAAGCCTGTGATATCCGTTTTCAGCTTTTTCCCGAGACCAAAACTGTGCATGTATTCCGCCCAAATATCAATCCCCACCTCCGAATCTTTAAAACTGCTTTTATGTTTTCCTTGTTGGATTATACGACGTGTTAATGCATAGAAATACGGGTTACACGAATACTGAACCGCTTGAGTAACCGAACCAGGATGCGGGTGATTGTGACATCCAACCACACTTTTATTACATGGAAATCCCGTATTGGCTTGCACCACTCCTTCTTGCATGGCGATTAAAGCTTGGATCGGCTTAAACGTGGATCCAGGCATGTACTCCGACGCCAGTGGACGCGGAAATAAGGGCTTATTCCCATCTTCAACCAATTTCGGATAGTGCTCGTTGATATTTTTTCTTCCAACCAACAAGTTCGGATCATAGGTTGGCGCCGAAACCATAGCAAGAATTTCACCTGTTGCCGGTTCAATGGCTACGATACATCCTTTTTTGTTCTGCATCAGCTTTTCACCGTAGGCTTGCAAGTCGATATCCAGTCCAAGTACGATTCCCTGAGATTGAATGGCTGTTGTATCGTATCTTCCATCTTCAAACGATCCAACCGTATTTTGTCTAGCTGAGGTTACAATGTACTTCACCCCTTTTTTTCCTCTAAACTCTTTTTCGTAGAAACGTTCGATTCCAGCACGACCAATCTTATAGGCTGGCTTGTAAAATCGATCTCTGTCAATTTCCTCCTGCGTCACTTCAGCGAGGTATCCCAAAATATTCGCTCCACTTCTATACGGATAGTTCCGCATGCTCGTCACCTCCTCGTAAAACCCTTTGAAGTTGTCCAATTGAGGAGCAATCCGCGCAATTTCATCAGCTGTTAATTCCTTCAAAAATGGATATGGTCGAATGCGCTGATAATTGGTTTGATATTCTTTCGTATGTGGATTGAAATACTTTCCTTCGCCTTCTTTGATCTCTTCAATTCGCGCGAGTACCTCTTCCTTGGTCATTCCAATCAATTTCCCAAAGGCAACGGTATCAAAATCGACCATTTCCTCCTCAATCATCATGAGGTTGTAATAGGTTTTGTTTTCAATGACTTTGTTTCCGTTTCGATCAAAAACGACAGCTCGAGGTGGTGTGACTTCGATTCTTCGTTCGGCAATACGTTGAGCTTCAAGCTTCCATGTTTCCGTGTCCACCACCTGCATGTAAAACAACTTAATTCCGTACATCAATCCCGTGATGACGAAAAACGAAATAATCACATATTTTCGCGTGTCAAAATTCATACTCCCCCTCCTCTAGCTGGTCTGCGAATAATTAAAAACTGTAACAACAGGCAAAGTCCAAACGACAATGGCAAACTCAGCACTGTTTTTTGCAAGACGTACAAGATTTGATCAAATCGAGATAACTCGATGAGAAAAAACCAGAAATGATGAATGAGCAACAAGATTCCGAATGTTCGTAAAAACCAACGGTATCCCATGTTGTGCACGTTCACTTCCAAATCAATTTCATATCCATCTCGTGGCGCAAACGCCTTGAAAATAATCGGCCTGAAATACGCCATGAGCACCAAAGCCGATGCGTGCATTCCGTAGGTATTCGACATAGAATCGATCGAAATCCCCAACGCGAACGCCAAAAACAACAGCAAAAAGACATTGATTTCCACGGGCAGCAACATGATGTACAGCGGATAAATCATCATGAGCGTTCCTGCACCCAACTCCACTTTATTCAAGACGATCACCTGAATGAAGAGGAATAGCACAAAGCGTAAGGTATGTGAGAGAATTTTATTCATCTTCTATTGGATCGTCAGGGATTGTTTCTTCTAGTAATTCTTGTTCTGATTTGAGGATGTTTTTCACGACGTAGATGTACTGAACCGTTCTAAAATTCTCCTCGAAGAGAACCGTTACATCCCAAATGGGTTGACCTTCAACTGGTGCTGTTTTTTCTACTTTCCCTACGGGAATTCCACGTGGAAAGATTCCAGATTTTCCTCCAGTCACAATCTTCGACCATTTCTTAATCGATCGATCATTCGAAACTCCAATCATACTTCCACGACGGGGATCACGTCCATCCCATTTCAATAATCCCGGTTCTCGCGAGCTGCTGATCATCACATCCACATTAATGTCTTTTGCGAGACAGGATTTCATTACTGAAAAATGCTCGCTTACATTGTGAATCACTCCAACAACACCTTCATCGGAAATAACGCCCATTCCTCTTTCTACTCCATGTTTCTTACCAATATTGAGCGTGAAATAGTTATTTCTTCTGCTGAACGTTGAACTGATAATTTCTCCTGGAATATATTGGAATCGTTGAATGAAATCGTCTTTGGTAAGGACAACTGAATCAACGCCCATTGGAGACAATAGCGCCAATTTATTGATGGTCAACTCCTCTCTCAACCATTTATTTTCTCTCTGCAATTTCTTGTTACTCCCACTCAAAGCGAAGTGTTTGGTGAAGTCGTTTCTCCAATCCATTACTGTTCCCGAAATAGTAGAAGCCGTTGTCAGATATTGCGACCGCGGAAAGGTACTAAACGTGAAAAGAATCGTCAACGCAATTCCTTGGAGAAGAGCGAAAAACAAGAGGACACGAAACCGACGAATGAAAGCCAGAAAATTGCGCATACACAAATTTAATTCAAATTTCGCTTCAAGGAATTTATTCCGCTAAAAAAGGGTGAACCAAGTCGTTTTTAAGCTCGGTTTTAGAAAAAATTATGATCCTTTTTGATTTAGATGCAGAATTCACCTCTTCACTTGTTCGTTTCTCATTCTTTTTCTTGTATTTTTAACTTTAATCAATAACCCACATTTCCTCATTCGCTAATGGAGAAAGAATCACTGAAAACGGCCATCCATCAATGTATTGAAGCGATCGCAAAAGACCCCAAAAACCCAACTTTATATCAAGAGTTGGGTGATTTACAACGTCAATGTGGTGATGCCGTACGTGCTTCACAGTCGTATCGCAGTGCACGCGTGTTGAGAGATCATCAGTTGTTTGGGAAAAAGTCAGAGGTGAAATTTCAATCCACAATTGACAATACTGATGCTTATTTGGACTTATTGAAGAAGAGCCTCACCTATCAACTCTGGGATGCAAGTGACGGAAGTTCGTATGAAATGAGAGCTTCGAAACCATTCATCAGCGCCGTTCGATTGCTCCAACGCACCAAAGAATTTTTCAAACCTTCGAGTGCTGAACAAAGGGAATTTGGCATGGACTGGCCTTCCAAAGCCTACACGATGGTAGGGATTGAGCGACTGAACAACATTGAGTATTGCGCTAAAGTAATTCTACAAGAGGGAATCCTCGGAGATTTTATCGAAACTGGCGTTTGGCGAGGTGGTAGTACGATTTTCATGCGAGCGGTTCTCAAAGCGTATGGCGATCAACAACGTTCCGTTTGGGTGGCAGACTCATTCGAAGGAATGCCCAAGCCGAATGCTCAAGACTATCCCGCCGACAAAAAATTCGATCTTTCCATGTGGAAAACACTTGCTGTGAGTGCTGAGGAGGTCCGAAACAACTTCAAACGATTTGAGTTGCTAGACGACCAAGTGAAATTCTTGGAAGGATGGTTCTCAGAAACGCTTCCCTCTGCACCCATTGAACAGCTATCGTTGATTCGATTGGACGGCGACTTGTATGAATCAACCATGGATGCGCTCAATCACTTGTACGCAAAACTATCCCCGGGAGGCTTTGTTATTGTGGATGATTATCATTGTGCAGAACCCTGCAAGCAAGCGGTGGATGACTTCCGAAATAAGCACGCTATCACTGAGGAAATCGTTGGTGTCGATTGGTCTGCGATTTACTGGAGAAAAGGAAAAAAGCATGATTGATCAAGAAAACGATTGGCAAGAAGTAGAGTCGGCATCCTCCCGAAAAATGAAAGACTGGCTTGTGAGCTTAACAGAAAAGACATGCGCTTCAACAGAACTGGATGATTGCCCAAAAACACTCATTATTTTAGATAACGATTATGGTGAATTAACCACTGTTCAATATTTGATTCAAGGTCAACCTTGCTTCAGTCGTTCAAAACTGGTCTTGAGTCCGCGTGTGTATCAGAAAAACAAAAACGTACTCCCCAACCGTGTGGAAATGTGGGAAACAGAGGAAGATTTGATTGAACACATCTCTACTTTTGAACCTGATGTCCTTCTTTTGGCAGCCGGATATTTGATGCCCGTCCATGATTTACTTTCCAATGAAGCGCTAGAGCGAGTATGCCAGAAAGCGAAGGAACACGATGCAACTATCATCACGGCCGATCCGTTTTTGGGCTTATTGTCGGAGTGGTCACCAAAGGGTTTGGATCACATCATTTCCATTGATATCCCGACCGACGCCGATGAAAATTTAACAACCATCAAACGACAGGCAGATTTAAAGCTGCATACAGAACTGGCTGGTGCCAATGCCTATCTCAAAGAGTTCCTTCATCTTTATCCGACCTATACCGACATGGAAGGGATTACTTCTTTTCCTTCGGATGAGAAGAACCGGAGCTTTTTCAATGATCAACTTGTGATTCCAAGTGAACTTCAAGCTACTTCTTCCGACGAAAAACCGCATTGGATTTTTATCATTTCGGAGGTGGATTTTCAAACGCAGAGCATGCATCTAGGTGTTCCAAGATTCATTACTTATGTTATTGATTTATTGACGCAAGGAGCAAACCTCGGTCGAAAAATCATCTTCCTTGGGCCGAGTTCACTTATTCAAATTTTGCGTGCTTCGGAAGCAACGGCAGGGTATGACATTCACCTGTTCAACTTCGGTTCCTACGAAATCGTGATGTCTTTGCTGCTTACCGCAGAATATTCCTTCTATTGGAACGTCGTTTCACATACCATTTTGATTCAGTTGTGGAATGGTCGCCCTATTGTATTGTTGGATAAAGGTCATCTGGCTCGATCCATTCCGAATTTGTACGAACGTGTCATTTCGTGGTACTATCAAGGTTGGGAGCCCCAATATTTTGATCAAAATGAACCAATTTCTCTTGAAAAACTGGCCAAATACGTCGAACAGCATGCTACGCAAAAGGCAGCATTGATGAAATCTTATCGCCGTGCTCCCTCTCCGGAGAGCTTGTTTAAATCACTGGTTGAGGGTAAATAAGCTGGGAAACTATGCCACTTTCTTTTCAACGCTTCGAAATCTTCTTCCGACCCATCTTTCCCCAATAGACTATTGAATGATATTCCCGAAACGCTCGCCGCAAAACAGGTAAAACCTCGTCGATTCGACTGAATACAAAAGTCAATTAAGTGCATAGAGTTGGGAACATTTGCTTCATCAAATCCTCCTGTAGCCAACAGCACTTCTCGTCGAACGATCACACAACCTGCATCGAGCCAATTTTCTCTCTCAACACCTTCTTTTATTCCTGTGCTTGGTGCCATCACATCAGCCTCAGATGCATTCAATTTCTCGATCAACTGAACAAACACCGACGCGTCCTCCAACTGAACTGAATCGTCGAGAAAACACACCAGTTTTTCGCTAGAAGCGCGGAAGCCTTTCATTTTCCAAGAAGCGTCATTCTCGTTTTTTACTACTTCAACAATTGCTTTTTGATCAATTCCAGCTTGTGTCAATTGGTTGGAAATTGCACTTCCTTTTACAACAATAACGTCAAGATCCTCCAGAGTGAAATCGTTTCGTTTTCTTGAATCGAACGTAAAGGGCGGTGTGTCACTCGTTCGAACCAGAGGCAATTCCATTCGTTCAATCGACTTATCAGTTAGTCTTCTCCACATCTCAAATGCCGCAGCACTTGTGAGCGTATCACTTGCTCGTTCATTGTGCAATCGATAATAGTACAAAATCTCATCAAGCAGCTCAAAGTGCGCCACTTCCTCCAACTGTAAGAAGATGTCGCAATCTTCTCCTGCCTGCATGAAATCATCAAATCCTTGCCAACCCAAAGTTCGATCGTAAGCTGATTTTCGGATGAGGTAAGGTTGCGCTTGATTAAACACGTCCGACACCATCCCCAGGTAATAATTTCGAGGTCCGAATGGAAACCATTGTGTTTCTTCTACATGCTCACTTTGCTGATTGATAAATGAGCGCTTTCCACGAATAAGACTCGCCCATGGATTTTCTTTTGCCGCCTCAATAAAGCGTTCAACAGCATTTGGAGCCAACTCATCGTCGTCGTCGAGTGGTAAAATATAAGGATGATCGTTTTGAGCGCTTAAAAATGCACGCGACTTGGCAATTCCTTGATTTTCATTAAAATAAACACTTACGTTCGGATAGTTGGAGGCGTCCATTTCTACCAGAATGCTCCGCGAAAGCTCATCTCCACCATCCCAAACGAGGGATAAATGCCATGCATCACTGCTCTGTTGAAACACGGACTGGATACATTGTTTCAAAAATTCCCCCTTAAATACTGGAACTTCAATGGAAATGATCATAAAATAGCTTAAAAGTGGTTGAGTTTAATTGAGCCGAAATCCTTATTAT
>JBFHGY010000082.1:0-8845 GCA_041582905.1 Crocinitomicaceae bacterium
AGAAGCTCAGCGAAGATTGAAAGATACGCTAGATAGTTATGATATGATCATCACTGCTTTTCATAGCAATACGGTTCGTTCACGAAATGATTATGGATTACCCAAAGATTGGAAAAAGTGGATCAACGATCTTCCGCAAAAGAAGAATGTGTTGGCATTTTTCGGAAATCCTTTGGGCTTGAAAGATGCCGATTTGAGTAAGTTTCAATCAGTGGTGGCTGCGTACGAAAATCATCGAGTAACGCAGGATCGCGTTGGGCAGTTCTTGATGGGGACTTTTGCTTCGGTAGGAGAACTTCCAATGACAATGAACGATCAGTACAAGCGAGGTTTTGGGCTGAAAGTGGAATGGTCAGGAAGGTTGAAAGAATCGCAGCCTGAAGAATTGGGGATTAGTCGTGCGAAAATGCTCGAAATTGATCACATTGTTCAAAATGGAATCGATGAAGGTGCTTTCCCTGGTTGTCAGGTCGTAGTAGCGGTTGAAGGAAAAATCATCTGGAGAAAATCGTATGGATACCATACGTACGGGAAAGAACGTGAGGTGAAGAATACGGATGTGTATGATATTGCGTCAATCACAAAAATCGCAGGATCGACTTCATCGTTAATGGTGCTCGATTCTGAAGGGAAGTTTGATTTAAGTCATCGTTTGAAGGATTATCTCCCAGAGCTGACGGATAGCACTGCGTATTCCAATTTATTGTTGAAAGACATGATGGCGCATCAAGCAGGATTATCACCTTGGATTCCCTTTTACACAAAAACCTTAAAAGAAGGTCAACCGAGTGGTGAATGGTACGCTCCTATGAAATCGGAATTGATGAATACGCCTGTTGCGCATGATTTATGGATTAAAGGGGCGTATACTGATACCATGTATCAACGAATATTGCGCACTCCATTGAAATCTCGCCGTTACAAGTATTCTGATTTGGGTTATTACTTCGTAAAAAAGATTATTGAGAAGCAATCGGGAGAGAAGATGGAAGATTTCACCCTGAATCATCTCTATAAACCAATGGGACTTCAGCATCTTCGCTATACGCCGTTAGAATACTTCCCGAAATGGCAAATTACTCCAACGGAGGATGATCAAATCTTTAGAAAACAACTCGTGCATGGCTATGTTCACGATCCTGGTGCTGCCATGATTGGTGGAGTAGGAGGTCATGCTGGACTATTCTCCAACGCAAGTGATTTGGCCGCAATAATGCAGTTATTCCTCAATAAAGGATCATACGGAGGAACGCAGTACATTCAGCCAGAAGTGGTAAATCAATACACGAGACAGCAGTATTCACGAAATCGACGTGGAGCTGGTTTCGACAAGCCAAAATTAGATGGGAAAGGCGGTACGTGCTACAAAGGAGCTTCGATGTCAAGTTTCGGACATTCAGGTTTTACGGGAACTTTAGCTTGGGTAGACCCTGTAAATCAGGTAAATTACGTATTCTTGTCTAACCGTGTCTATCCTGATGCCGAAAACTGGAAGTTGGTAAGCATGAACACACGAACAGAAATTCAGCGTGTGATTTATGAGGCGGTGCAACAAGCAAAGCGATGACTATTCAACGAAAATTACTCATTCTTTCCCTGATTTCCCTGCTGATTTGCGCAGCACTTTTTGCCATTTTTCTGCCCATTCATGAAGCGAGAGCAGATCGTTTATTGTGGTATTTTGACGATCCTGCTTTTCAGTTTTTACCAATTAAAGACGTGTCGATTCCCATTTTTTCGATTACGTACGGTTCACTATTGCTTTACATTGTATTCAATCGGAAAGAGAAGTTTTTCCTGAGTAAACTAGCCTTTTCGTATGCAGTTCTATTGATTCTCAGAGCAGGAACCTTATCGATTTTACCCTTAAAAGAACCAAGTACCATTGTCTATTTGGAAGATCCTTTTCTGAACACTTTTATTTATCAAGGGACACTCGACGCTGATTTATTTTTCAGTGGTCACACGGCATTAATTTGCCTTTTATTTTTTCTGACTGAAAAATGGAAATGGTTGTTTGCTGTCCTGGCTATCTCGCTGGGAATCTTACTGATGATTCAACGTGTGCATTATTCAATTGATGTTTTGGGTGCGTTGCCTTTTGCTTTTATCGCTACAAAGCTTGTCGATTTGGGGATTTATCGTCGTCTAAACGAAAGATAAAACCGTATTTTTGAAAGACGAATTAGAGAAACATGAAGATAGGAATAGTATTATATCCAACCTTTGGAGGAAGTGGAGTAGTGGCGACAGAATTAGGTAAATCGTTGGCAAAAAAGGGACATCAGGTGCATTTTATCACGTATTCGCATCCTGTTCGACTTGGTTCCTTTCGACAAAACGTCACCTATCACGAAGTGTCCGTTTCTGATTATCCTTTGTTCGAATATCAACCGTATGAAACGGTATTAGCCAGTAAAATGGTTGACGTCGTGAAACACGAAGGATTGGATATTTTACATGTGCATTATGCGATTCCTCATGCATCAGCAGCGTTTATGGCAAAAATGATCTTGAAATCGCAAGGTGTTGAGATTCCATTTGTGACAACGCTACATGGTACAGATATTACTTTGGTAGGACGTGATCCTTCATTCGAACCCGTAATTACGTTTTGTTTGAATGAGTCAGATGCTGTTACGGCCGTTTCGAAAAGTTTGAAAGAAGATACATACAAGCATTTCTCTACGACAAGACCGATTGAAGTAATTCCAAACTTCATTAATGTTCCAGCGGATTACAAAAGTATCGACCGATCTATGCGTAGCTGTTATTCAAACGAAGGAGAATTTGTTCTCTGTCACGTATCGAATTTTAGAAAGG
Organism: Crocinitomicaceae bacterium; assembly: GCA_041582905.1. Classification (GTDB taxonomy): domain Bacteria; phylum Bacteroidota; class Bacteroidia; order Flavobacteriales_D; family Crocinitomicaceae; genus UBA4466. Next base: position 2,824 of record JBFHGY010000082.1, read on the forward strand.
TAAAACGCGTGGAAGATGTACTTCGGGTATTTAAGAAAGTAAATGAGGTGAAACCATCGAATTTATTACTCGTTGGAGATGGCCCCGAACGGTATAAGCTGGAAGAACTCTGTCGTGAGTTACAATTGTGCGATCGCGTGAAATTCCTCGGAAAGGTACGAGATACGCAGCATGTATTGGAAATTTCTGATGTCTTCGTATTGCCATCTGAAACAGAAAGTTTTGGTTTGGCTGCTCTTGAAGCCATGGCGGTTGGCGTTCCTGTGATTTCGTCGAATACGGGTGGAATTCCGGAAGTGAATGTGCATGGCGTTACTGGTTATTTGTCAAATGTGGGAGATGTCGACGATATGGCGGAAAACACCTTGAAAATCTTCAAAGATGCGGAAACACTCGATCAATTTAGACAAAATGCACAGACGAGAGCGCGAGAATTTGATTTGGATACGGTTGTAAAGAGATACGAAGAAGTATACGACTCTCTACTGGCTGACTAATTATCAGTCTTCTTGTTTTAAATAAGAAAATGGATAGAATTATGCCAATTCGAACTCTTCGGAGTATTGTTTAATCCGCTTTTCTTTCCGAATTGAAATAGGTTTCGGCTCCCGTGTAGCAAAAACAGTCGGCTCAATGGCTGCTTCAATGCTTTTCTTCTTGAATCCTAAGGACTTCATGTGTTTGATGAATTCATCTTCGCCCTTTTGCTTGATCCAATGATGAATGAAGGAGAGGCAAGCATCGTGTATTTCTTGTTGGATTTTGTCTTTCCTGCTTGCGTAGGAATGGATATCAAGTGATGGAAGGTCGATGAGAATGTTTTCCTCTGTTTCTTGGGTAGACATATTGATGTTCACGAAATACTTTCCGTCTTTTACTTCAATATATTCTTCATCTTTCTGAAAGCGAATATTTTCAATCATACAGTCAGGGTTAATGAATTCCTAATGTACAAATTTTCGGGAAGGAAAAGCCGAGAAGCGGGTAGAGGAATGTGTTAATTTTTCAACGTTAATATTTAATTAGTTGAGATTCAGTGTTGAAAACTTTGAGTTCTTAGAGGTGATTGGGGAATCCTATCCACTCCGTCATGTTAGCTGAAGCGTAAGAAATAACTCATGCTGAAACAAAAAAAGACCCCATTTCTGAGGTCCTTCCTGTCGTTCTAGCATTGATTAGCTCAACTTAAACTTCTTATCGCACCAGGCACTTAACTGCCAATGGTTTGTTTCGAATTTTTTCACCATCTGACTTGCCATCAATGCTCCACCAAGGTCTCCATTTCTCGTGGAGGCTTCGTGTAAACCAATAAACGACTCAATAAGTGCTTCGATATCACCAATCAGATGGCGCACCATGAATTCGGCGCTTAAATCGTACTGACTTTCCTTAATCAATGAGTTCTCGATATAGTCGCTCATTCGGTACATCGGTACTTGTCCCATGACACGCACGCGCTCTGCAATTTCGTCAATGTCGTCTACTGCGCGTTCGTACATTTCTTGGGTTAAATCGTGAATATCGAAGAAATCTGCTCCAACTACATTCCAGTGGAAGTTTTGAAGCTTATGGTAGAAGATTTGGTAAGTAGCTAGTACTGTATTTAGTTGTTTGGATATTTCGGCAGATTCAATTTTTTTAAATCCTAAATTCTTTGCTGGTTCTTTAATATCTGTCTGTAACATATTAATTAATGTGTTTTTAAGGTGAAAAAATAAGTTTGCGTCGGACTCTTATCTTGAATAAACTATTTATCGCTAGTGAAAGGATAGCACGTTCGTTAGAAGTCATTCAACAGAAGCTGAATGTATTGAAGGGAAGATAAGAGTGTATGGATTACGAGATAAGCGCTGTTCGCACTTAGAACACGATTGGTTTATTTGTTTCTCGTTTTGTCATATACTTATGGTAACAAAAAGAAACCGGAATTCCAAGAAAAGGGGAGAGAAATTTAGAAAACAGTGGGTAAAATAGTGTCTTCGAGGCTAGAAAAAAACAAACCACAAAGAACACGCCGCTTTGAACTGAACACTGAGCCTATCGGTTGAGTTCACAAAGATCCCCGGTGTTTAAATCGATGTTTGAATACAAAGGAGTTAAGCATACAAACCTATGTATCTATGTGTCCTATGTTGTAAAAAAATAAACCACAAAGTCACAAAGATCCCCAGTGTTTAAATGAGTGTTCGTACATAAAGAGTTTCAGCAAACACTCCTATGTATCTATGTGGTAAAAAATAAACCACAATAAAAAACCTCAGTTCGACAAAGCCAAACTGAGGTCCATAATGAATATTGAGTGGTATTAGATGTTCTCGATGATCATCGCAGAAGCACCACCGCCACCGTTACAGATTCCAGCACCTCCGTACTTTCCACCGTTTTGTTTCAATACATTGATCAACGTAACAATGATACGAGATCCTGAGCTACCAAGTGGGTGTCCCAATGATACAGCTCCACCGTTTACATCAACTTTTGCTGGATCTAAGCCCAATTTTTGCGTGTTCACGATTCCAACAACTGAAAACGCTTCGTTCAACTCCCAGAAATCGATGTCAGAAGTAGACAAACCTGCTTTTTTCAATGCAATTGGAACAGCTTTAGAAGGTGCTGTTGTAAACCAATCTGGCTCGTGTGCAGCATCACCATATCCAACAATTTTCGCGATAGGAGTCACTCCTAATTCGTCAACCTTTTCTTTACTCATCAATACAAGGGCAGAGGCTCCATCATTTAACGTTGAAGCGTTTGCTGCTGTTACAGTTCCTTCCTTCGTAAATACAGCACGTAATTGTGGAATCTTCTCCATTTTTACATTTGTGTACTCCTCATCCTTATCAACGATGATTGCATCACCACGACGTTGAGGAACTTCAACAGGAACAATTTCATTGTCAAATTTACCAGCGTCCCATGCTGCAGATGCACGATTATATGATTCGATCGCGAAATTATCTTGATCCTCACGAGTGATATTGTACTCAGTTGCACATTTATCGGCACAAACGCCCATGTGTACTTGATTGTAAACGTCAGTCAAACCATCGTTTACCATCCCGTCAATCATTTTGACATCTCCCAATTTCGTTGCGGTACGTGCGTTGAAATAGTGAGGTACAGAACTCATGTTTTCCATTCCTCCAGCTACTACTACGTCATTATCTCCTGCAATAATCGACTGTGCAGCCAAGCTCAATGCCTTCATTCCAGAAGAACACACTTTGTTTACAGTTGTACATGGCACATTCTCGCTGATTCCAGCAAAAATTGCAGCTTGTCGAGCCGGTGCCTGACCTAATCCTGCTTGTAATACGTTCCCCATGTATACTTCATTCACAACATCCGCAGAAATTCCTGCTTTGTCCAAGGCTCCTTTGATGGCTGCTGCTCCCAATTTTGGCGCTGGTACGGTTGATAATGCTCCTCCGAAGCTTCCCATTGGCGTTCGAACGGCTGATACTATATAAACTTCTTTACTCATTGTATTTGCTTTGTTTCGACCACGAAAGTAAGAATAAAAAACGACTGTTGGGAAGAGTCAAAATGACGTTTTAACCACAATTTTGCGCCTTTAATAGAAAAAAATCAATCAATCTACTGTAGTTAGAATGAGTCCACTACTTTTGTGTTCGAAAAATGAAAACCTAAGAAGATGAAAAAGAATCTAATTGCTGCATTTTTTGCAATCCTTTCACTGTCAAGTGCTCAGGCTCAGCTAGAATCAGTATTAAAGGACACCGTTCCGTCAAATTGGAAATTAAAAGCGATTTACGGTTTGAATGGTACTCAGAGCTCATTTGTAAACTGGAATGCCGGAGGACGTAACAACATTGCTTTGTTAGGATATGTAGCGGCTTCTGCAAAATATCAGAAAGACAACTTCAAATGGGACAACGACCTTGGTGCGGCACTAGGTGGAATGCAATATTTGGATGAATCGGTTGGAAATGAATTACAGAAAACGGATGACCGTCTGGAAATGGCTACGAATCTCGGATACCGTTTAAAAGAACATTATTATTTATCTATGTTGGGATCATTCCGTACGCAGTTCATTGAAGGGTTTGACGCAGATGGATTGAGAACGTCAACGTTTATGGCTCCAGGGTATGTGAACTTGTCTTTGGGTATCGATTATACTCCAAACGATAACTTTTCAGCTTTCCTTTCTCCGTTAGCATCAAAAATGACTTTCGTAAACGATCCAACCTTATCTGCTGCTGGTTCTTTCGGAGTTGATCCAGGAGAGACATTCCGTGGTGAATTCGGGGCGTACTTCAAAATGAAATACAATAGAGAATTAGCAAAGAACATCGAGATGAAATCTAAATTGGAACTCTTCTCGAATTACTTGGAAAATCCTGAAAATATTGATGTGAACGCCGAAGTATTATTCTCATTCAAGGTGAATAACTGGTTCTCTGCATCATTGCTATGGAACGTGATTTACGATGATGATATTCGCATTACAGATCAAGACGGAAACACTGGTCCACGTACACAGTTTAAATCTGTGTTGGGATTAGGTGTGTCATACACAATGAAGAATTTCACGGAAGAGAAAAAGAAATAGATTAAACCTATAAAATCAGAACGAAAGCCTCAATTGATCTTGGATCGTTGAGGCTTTTTACTTTAGGCATAAACCACAAAGGTCACAGAGATCACAAAGATATCCAGTGTTTAAATGAGTGTTCGTACACAAAGAAATGAAGCATACAACCCTATGTATCTATGTGTGCTATGTGGTAAAAAAAAACAAACACCGCTTTGTGTCTTGACGTAGTCAAGTTGTGTCCTTGTGGTGAAAAAACAAACCGCAAAGGTCACGGAAACCACAAAGATATCCAGCATTTAAATGAGCGTCGTACACAAAGAAATGAAGCATACAAACCTATGTGTCTATGTGTTCTATGTTGTGAAATATAAACCACAAAGACGCAAAGTTCACAAAGATGCCCAGCATTTAAACGTGTCCTAGAACACACAGAAAATCAACATGCAACTTTCGAATCTTTACGGTTAAAAAATGTCAAAGCCTGCTCCGTGTCTCGAAGTTTGTTATTTTTGATCTCGTATGAAATTTTTCTCCGATATTTCCATTTGGTGGCTCATTCCTTGGGCAGCTATTTCACTGCTTGCAGCTCTTTGGTATTACCGTAAACAAAAGGGATTAGAGGATGTTTCAAAATGGATGAAACGCGGATTAATTGCCCTTCGAAGCTTAGCTCTTTTCATTATTGGTGTATTACTGATTGGACTCTTGTTGGAATCGGTGGAACAACGTTCGGAGAACCCTGTTTTTATTACCTTAATTGATAACTCGACTTCCGTGTTGAACTACAAAGATAGCACGAAAGTCAAGGAGCAAATTCATGATTTCACACAAAAACTCGAAGAGCGCTATAAAGACAAATTTGAAGTAGTCCAGTATTCGATTGGAAATGAATTCTCAATGGATGATCCGAGTTTCTCTGATCACTTTTCCAACCTGAACTTGGGCTTCGAAGAGATTTTTACGCAGTACTACAATCAAAATATTGGGGGAATCTGTTTTATTTCCGACGGTAATTTCAACAAAGGCAGTGATCCATCCTATGCGGCAGAGAAAATAGCCTTAACTCCCATTTTTACTGTAGGGATGGGCGATACGATCCGAAAAAGAGATCAGGTGATTCGAAATGTCGCCGTTAACGATATCGCTTTTTACAAAAATAAATTCCCCGTAGAAGTTGATATTCAAGCGTCGCGAGTAGGGAAGGCCGCCAGTTCAGTATCCATCTATAAAAACGGGAAAAAGGTAGCGTCGAAGCCCATTACGTACACTGACGGAAATCTTGATTACACACATGTTTCTCTCATGTTGGAAGCAACGGAAATCGGATTTGTGAATTACGTAGTTCAGGTTGAATCGCTCAAGAATGAGTCTTCTTACGACAATAACAAATGGTCATTCTACGTGGAAGTGATTGATTCACGCAGTAAAATCTTGCTCTTAGCGAATGCTCCACATCCGGAT
>JBFHGY010000083.1:0-8811 GCA_041582905.1 Crocinitomicaceae bacterium
ACATCCACTTTTCCTTTAACAGGATTTCCATCTTGATCTACGAATGCATTTTCGGGAAACTCGAGACTTCCTCCATTTCCCAAATCAATGGTTTGAGCCTGTTCAGCGCTCACTTGAAAAAGCGTAGGGACTGCTTCCGTTCCTTCAATCGGGAAGATTGCAGAAAGAGATTCATTCGATACGGTTGAGTTGTTTTCGTTATCATCCATAATGGGAGCTTCGCACGCTACCGCAAGGACGAATATAGGGATTAGGTATTTCCAATTCATAATTATAGGTTTATGTGTTCTATTCTATAATGTCTGAACGGACAAAAAGTAACGGAAAAGAAAAAGCTACCATTCCATGATATCCGAAGAAACATTATCTTCTTCTATTCCTCAAGCGATTCTCTCGAATGGGAGAATTTGGTTCTCCACCGAATTTATCCGTGCGTTTTTTCTTGATGATTCGTTCGACAGCAACAACGACGGAGCCAACACTTAAAGCGGCAAGAGCAATGAATATAATGTCCATCGACTCGAACTATTTAAGCAATTTATCCATCTGAATATGCAAACGAAGCCCTCTAACTTCCGCTCCCGAAGCGATGATATTTCCTTTACCATCGACGAGAAAGGCTGTGGGGATCGTTGCGACGCCATATTGTTTCGCTACTTCTCCATTTTTATCCCATCCATGATTTTTCCACGACAACTGATCCTGCTCGATTGCTTGTATCCATCTGTCTTCTGAGCGATCCAGAGAAACACTAAACACTTCAAAGCCTTTCGCGTTTTTGAACTTCTCTTTCTTGTATTTCTCGTATGCCTCTACCACGTTCGGATTTTCTTTTCGACACGGTCCACACCAAGAAGCCCAGAAATCAATGAGTACTACTTTTCCTCGCAGCTTCGACAATTTCACTTTCTTCCCTGAAGGAGATTCAAGCTCAATATCTGGCGCTTTCGTTCCGTTTTCCAATCGGGAAGAAACGGCATCCACTGAAGAAGGCTGGATTAAACTCAAGCTACCAAAGGCTAATACAAATAGGATTAATTTCATGATTACTGTTATTCTCAGATTTCCTAGCTGAAACTACGAAATGTGCATTGCGATTGGAAAGTTAAGGATTCGGTAAAGTATATACAAACTGTGCTTGATTCCAACACATAAAATGGAGAACAAAAAAAGTCTCGGTATTACTGCCGAGACTTTTCGCTATTTAGTATTTTCCTTTATCCGATTCTTCGAATATCCGCTCCCAAATTGTTCAATCGAATATCGATATCTTGGTAACCGCGGTCGATTTGCTCAATGTTATGAATGACACTCTTTCCTTTTGCTGAAAGCGCTGCAATCAACAAGGAAACACCCGCACGAATATCTGGAGATGTCATTTGGATTCCTCGTAGATCATATTTTCTATCCAGTCCGATAACGGTTGCGCGGTGCGGATCACACAAAATAATCTGCGCTCCCATATCGATTAATTTATCTGTAAAGAACAAGCGCGATTCGAACATTTTTTGGTGAATCAGTACACTTCCTTTTGCTTGCGTAGCCACAACCAGAACAATCGATAATAGATCCGGTGTAAACCCTGGCCACGGTGCATCTGCAATGGTCATAATGGAACCGTCGATAAAGGTTTCAATCTCGTATGATTCTTGAGCAGGAATATAGATATCGTCACCTCTACGTTCCAATTTAATTCCCAAACGACGGAAGATTGTTGGGATAATTCCCAAGTTTTCCCAGCTTACATCTTTGATGGTAATTTCGGATTGCGTCATTGCTGCTAATCCAATGAACGAACCAATCTCGATCATATCAGGCAAAATTCGATGATAACATCCACCCAATTCTTTCACACCTTTAATCTTAAGCATGTTCGAACCGATTCCTTCAATTTTCGCTCCCATTGAGTTCAACATGCGACATAATTGCTGCAAGTATGGCTCACATGCCGCGTTGTAGATGGTCGTTTCTCCTTCTGCTCGAACCGCAGCCATGACAATATTTGCCGTTCCCGTTACGGATGCCTCATCCATGTGGATGTATGTTCCTTTTAATTTCTTTCCTTCTACTGCGTAGAAATGCTCTCCAGCGTCGTAATTAAACTTCGCTCCAAGCATCATCATCCCTGCAAAGTGCGTATCCAAACGACGGCGACCGATTTTATCACCTCCTGGTTTTGGCAAGTATCCTACTCCAAAACGCGCCAAAAGTGGACCAACAATCATTACGGAACCGCGAAGAGAACTTGCTCTATTTTTAAAGTCTTCGGATTGGAGGTAATCGAGATTAACATCTTTTGCCTGAAAAATGTATGTTCCCTTTTCCACTTTCTCAATCTTCACTCCCATCGCTTGAAGTAAGCCGATAAGCTTATTCACATCAACGATATCGGGAATATTAGAAATGGTCACTTTTTCCGGAGTCAACAAGGGGGCACAAAGTACCTGTAATGCTTCGTTTTTTGCTCCTTGCGGAATGAGTTCTCCCTTTAATGGTTTGCCTCCGTGAATTTCAAATGATGCCATGTTTCTACGCTATTTTACATTATTTCCTGTGAAGCTAGAAAATGTTTACCGTCACCTGAGAAAAGGAAGCAAAAGTTATCCACGGGCGCACGTTCATGGAACACCATATACGCGGGAAGTTAAAACATAAAGATATCCGATGACTCGATGAAAAACTCGGAAAGGATTTCGCGCATAAAGGGCAAGAAAAAAGGCTTCCGAAGAAGCCTTTATATTTGTTTATTTTGACCGATGATTGGTCTTTTTCTTTCGAGAATTCGAACGACGATTGTTGTTCTTGTTATTCTTCTGGTTCTTTTGATTTCTGGAAGACGATTGCTTCAACCCGAGCTCCTTCAAGAGTACATTTGTACTCACTAAGTCGTCTGGATTTTCAATTTTCAAATCTCCTTCAGAGAGTTCCATCAATTGATCCGCAATCACATTGTTTTCAACTGCATTGTTGTTATGCAAAAGGTACTGCTTCTTCATGAAATTCGCCATGGAATTCGTCATGTACTCGCGTTCGCCTTCATCGGCAAGTGATTTCGATGTTTCCAAAATCTTTTGCGTGTATTGTCCAAAGTGACCGAATCGGATTTTGCTTTTTGGGTATTCCACTTTTTGCGGTTTCTCCTGCAGTGATTCTTCTTCCGGAATTTCAAATGGTGAGTCAACATCCAATTTGAAGTCAGACATAACAAACAAGTGTGTCCATAGTTTGTGGCGATAATCATCCACATCACGTAAATGCGGGTTCAATTGTCCCATCACCTCAATGATCGCCTGAGCCGCTCTATTTCGCTCTTCGCGATCTTCAATCTCCATGGCATGTTGGATCATGTTTTGTACGTTTCTTCCATATTCAGGAAGCAACAGTTTACCTCTTGCCGTGTTATATTCCATTCAGTTCTTTTTGTTTTTCGAGACGTTTCTCCTTCCGAAGCTACTAATTTTCAAGATGCTTCGCAAGTGCGTTATCGAACAATCCTTTTGCTTCTTGGATAAATCCGAAGTGCTCATCGTCTACCATCATCTTTCCTTTGGTCACATGACCGAGTAATGTGAAGCTTACATTTGATCCTGCCATACGCTCGATGAACTCATCTTCGCTTGCTTCATCAACAGTAACAACCGCTCTACCTTGACCTTCTCCGAACAAGAACGCATCTTCACGAATTTCAGAATCCGTTACGATGTCAAATCCAAGTTCGCGTGGCATCGACATTTCTGTTAACGCTACAAACAAACCTCCATCAGCTACGTCGTGTGCTGCATTGATCAATTTATCTTCGATCAATCCGCGTAGCACTTGGTGCATTTGGTATTCTTCATCTAAGTTGAAGTAAGGAGCAGGCGATGCTTTCACACCGTGGTATGTTGCTAAATACTCCGAAGAGTTGATATCGTTGTGTGACTGTCCAATGATGAAGATCAAATCTCCTTTTTGCTTGAAATCAAGCGTCATTCTCTTGTCTTTATCCTCTAACAAACCAATCATTCCAATTGTTGGTGTCGGGAAAACTGGAATCTCTTGTCCATCTTTTACCGTTTGGTTGTAGAATGAAACGTTTCCTCCAGTCACTGGTGTTTCAAATTTCAAACATGCCGCTGACATTCCTTTGATCGCCCCTACAAACTGCCAGTACGATTCTGGATTGTATGGGTTTCCGAAGTTCAAACAGTTCGTAATTGCACTTGGAACACCACCTGAACAAGCAATGTTACGAGCAGCTTCCGATACAGCAATCATTGTTCCCACTTCAGGATCAGCATTCACGTAGCGTGAATTACAATCTACCGTCATCGCTAAGGCGCGATTTGTTCCTTTGATATTCACCAAGGCAGCGTCCGCTGGAGCGTTTGTCACCATGTTTTTTGTTCCTACCATTGAGTCATACTGCTCGTATACCCAACGCTTCGATGCGATATTCGGATACTGAAGCAATTTGAACGCCACTTCTTTCAAGTCTTCTGGCTGTTCAATCGACTCGATGTCAAACTTCTTATATTCTTGGTAATAAGCAGGCTCTGTGTACTCACGTTGGTAAACTGGAGCTCCACCACCCAACACCAAAGACTCGGCAGGAACATCTCCTACTAATTCTCCGTTCATGAAGTAGCGAACTTGTCCTCCTTCTGTCACCACACCGATTTCCTCAGCGTGTAAATCCCACTTATCAAAAATTTCTTTTACAACGTGCTCTTTTCCTTTGTGCACCACAATCAACATACGCTCTTGCGATTCAGAAAGCAAAATCTCGTATGGTTGCATGTTTTCTTGACGTGTAGGCACTTTATCCAAGTGAATGTCCATTCCAACATTGTCACCTGCAGCACTCATTTCACATGAAGAACAGGTAATTCCCGCAGCTCCCATATCTTGCATTCCAACAATTGCATCTGTTTCTGCCAATTCCATTGTCGCTTCAAGAAGTAGTTTTTCCATGAATGGATCTCCTACCTGCACAGAAGGCAAATCATTTGCTGAATCTTCTGTAATATCTTTAGAGGCAAATGCAGCTCCAGCGATTCCGTCTTTTCCAGTTGACGACCCTACAATAAACACAGGATTTCCAGCTCCAGCTGATGTTGCCGAGATCACTTTCTTTGGATCCATGATTCCTGCAGAAAATGCATTCACCAATGGATTTGTATTGTATGATTCATCGAAGAACACTTCACCTCCCACAATTGGAATTCCGAATGAGTTCCCATAGTCACCAATTCCTTTTACTACACCTTTCACCAACCACTTTGTACGGTCTTTTTCGATGTTTCCAAAACGCAAAGAGTTCAATTGCGCTATTGGTCGAGCTCCCATTGTGAAAATATCACGGTTAATTCCTCCTACTCCAGTTGCCGCTCCTTGGTATGGCTCCAATGCGCTTGGGTGGTTGTGCGATTCAATTTTGAATACACATCCCAATCCTCCACCGATATCTACCAATCCAGCGTTCTCCTCTCCCGCCTTCACCAACATGTGAGGACCTTCTTTTGGCAATTGTTTCAACCAAAAAATGGAGTTTTTGTAAGAGCAGTGCTCCGACCACATTACTGAATAAACAGCTGTTTCTGTGAAATTTGGAGTTCTTCCAAGGATCTCCTTCACCATTTCAAATTCGTCTGCTCGTAGTCCTAGTTCGACTGCTTGCTCTACCGTTGCTTCTTGCGTTGATGTACTTTCCATGAGTGCTTTTGTGTGGTGCAAATTTAAGCATAAAAAGACAGTCCTCCGACTAGAAAGAATGACTTTATTCACCAGTTTTTAACAAGCTTAGGAATTACAGATTCTGGACGATCACTTTTTTCGTTGTACTACCAGATTTTGTGTTCATGGTGATGAAATAAACGCCCGCATTATCCGACAAATCAACCTGAATAGAAGACGCCCCATTCGGAATAATCGTTCTGATCACTTGTCCAGATACATTGCGAATTTCGATAGACTCGAATCTGTAGCTATCTGATTCCAGAGTTGACTCAATCGTAAACTGTCCATTAGAAGGATTCGGATACACAACGATAGAAGATTCGAAATCTAACTCGTCAATTGAAAGTCCTGAACCATTCACATTGTAACAAGCAGAAGTGTCGACGCAGTTGTTGGAAGTAGAAATGACCGCGTAAAAATCTCCATCTCCAGAGTAGTTCGGATCTTCCGTTACTGGATCAAATGTAGCATTTGTTGCGCCCGAAACAGGAGTTTGATCACTACAATAAATCCATTGATAACTGTTCGCATTCACGGTTGCCACTAGACCCAATTGACCAACAAGCACTGTGCTTTGATCTCCCCACCAACGGTAGATACTCACCAAAGAAGTGATCCAATTGGAAGTATTTCCTGAAAGAGCAAAGTTCATTAATGCACCATCATTTCCAGCACTTGTTGCATCGTGCAATTCATCAATTCCTGGATTGGAACCAGCGGGAGCTCCCTGATCAAAGTTGTAATATGTAACCAAGTTTGGCTCCGTTCCTTCTTTTTTATCGTTCATTTCGAAATTCAATTCACAGGACGATTTTACAGTGCTCCAAACAGCAAGTTCGTCAACATCTCCCGTGAATACTTGTGTACCATCTGTTTTGGCTCCAATAGCCATACTTCCATCCGTTGCAATAGAAGAATCAAACACACCAGAAGCATAATTTGCTTCATTTCCGTTGATGTAAATTCTCGCATCGCTATTGAGTGCTCCCCATGTAATGGCAACGTGAACCAGTTCGAGTGAATTGAGTACATCTTGCGACTGAAGACTGAAGTTGTTCCCGTTCTGACGAATATAAAACACGACTTCTCCCGTTGAATTTAAACTAATAGAAGCGAAGTTGTTCGCATCAAACTGAGCAAACATGACCCGCTGAAATGCCCCAATAGTTGGAGTCATCCACAACTCCACAGTAAAATCATTTGTACCAATTGAATTGAAAACAGCAGGAAGAGGACAGTTCACATAATCATCAGCTCCATCAAAACTCAGAGCATTTCCAGAAGATTGAGAGTTACCATTCAGTGCTATCACTGAAATAAATAGGATAAAAAGTACAGATCGTTTCATATGTGAGGTTTAAAAAAGGTTGGTTCAAGTAAAATTAGACAGAATTCGAATCACGACCAAAACTTCTTTTCGAATTAATGATTAACTTCGCGCTATCAATTTTTTGGAAATTATGAGTTACGATATTATAGTAGTCGGGAGTGGCCCCGGAGGATATGTTGCAGCGATCAGAGCTTCTCAATTGGGAATGAAAACTGCCATTGTAGAACGTTCAGAACTAGGAGGAATCTGTTTGAACTGGGGATGTATCCCTACAAAAGCTCTTTTGAAAAGTGCTAACGTGTTCGAATACTTGTCGCATGCATCTGATTACGGAATCAAAGTTGAAGGTGGTGAAGCTGACTTCGGAGCGATGGTTGAGCGTAGCCGTGGCGTTGCCAACGGAATGAGCAACGGGATTCAATTCTTGATGAAGAAAAACAAGATTGATGTCATCAAAGGAACTGGAACCTTGAAAGCTGGAAAGAAAGTTTCTGTCGTTGATGAAGAAGGAAAAACAACTGAGTACGCTGCCGAGAAAGGAATCATTATCGCCACTGGTGCTCGCTCACGCGAATTGCCAAACCTTCCACAGGATGGAGAGAAAGTAATTGGATACCGTCAAGCAATGACATTACCGAAACAACCAAAGAAAATGGTCGTTGTTGGTTCTGGAGCGATCGGTGTTGAGTTCGCATACTTCTATAACGCAATCGGAACAGAAGTAACGATTGTAGAATACATGCCAAACATTGTTCCGATTGAAGATAAAGATGTTTCTAAGCAATTGGAAAAATCATTCAAGAAGTCAGGAATTAAGATCATGACAGATTCTTCTGTTGAATCAGTTGATACAAGTGGTGAAGGATGTAAAGTAAAAGTAAAAACCAAAAAAGGAGAAGAAACATTGGAATGTGATGTTGTACTTTCTGCAGTGGGAATTACAGCGAACATCGAAAACATCGGATTGGAAGATTTAGGAATTGTTACAGATCGTGGACGCATCTTGGTGAACGATTACTACCAAACGAACATGCCAGGATACTACGCAATTGGTGATGTGATCCCAACAGCGGCATTGGCACACGTAGCTTCAGCAGAAGGAATCATCTGTGTTGAGAAAATCGCAGGTGAAAACCCAGACGTATTGGATTACAACAACATCCCAGGATGTACGTACTGTTCTCCAGAAATTTCATCTGTTGGAATGACGGAAGCAGCGGCAAAAGAAGCTGGAATCGAAATTAAAGTAGGTAAATTCCCATTCTCTGCATCAGGTAAAGCAAGTGCTGCTGGAGCAAAAGACGGATTTGTGAAATTGATCTTCGATGCGAAATACGGTGAATTGCTAGGAGGACACATGATTGGAGCAAACGTAACAGAAATGATTGCTGAAATCGTTGCGGTTCGTAAACTCGAAACAACAGGGCACGAATTGATCAAAACAGTTCACCCTCACCCGACGATGTCGGAAGCGGTGATGGAAGCGGCAGCTGCTGCTTACGATGAAGTGATTCACTTGTAGGATGATTTTCTGATTTGCCGATCACCCGTGCGCTGAACGGGACATTGAGCGGAGTCGAAATGAAACCTCTAAAATCCGCAGTTCGAGAGCCTCACTGCTCGAGTACTGGGAAATTTAATAGAAATACTGAAACGCTGACTCTTGGAGTTAGCGTTTTTTTATTGGGTCTACAGTGAACTCGGGGTTCGAGAACCTCACCCCTCAGTTAAGGGCATGGATTTGAGGGGTGAGGTTCTCGAAC
>JBFHGY010000084.1:0-8804 GCA_041582905.1 Crocinitomicaceae bacterium
CATTGGATTGGCTGATATCCTTTACGGATTAGAAACAGCGAAGAAAGACAAGAAAATCAAAGGTGTATTCCTTGAGTTAGAGGGAGCTTCTTGTGGATATGCCACAGCACGTGAAATTCGCAACGCTATCAACGACTTTGAGAAATCAGGGAAATTTGTCATCGCTTACAACTCAGGAGAACTCATCAGCTTGAAACAGTATTACATTGCTTCAGCTGCCAATACCAATTATGGATTCCCTACTTCCAACATGGAATTTCTTGGATTAGGAGGAGAATTGAGCTTCTTCAAAAACACCTTCGATAAATTGGAGGTTGAAATGCAAATTATTCGTGGAAGCGGAAACGATTTCAAAAGTGCCGTTGAGCCGTTCTTCTTGGATAAAATGAGTGACTCTTCTCGCTTTCAAGTAGAACGATACATGAGCAGTTTGTGGTCTGATATCCGAAAAGACATCGCGAAAGATCGCAGCATGGACGCCAGTCGTTTGGATGAACTCGCGGAAAATGCAGACATCAAATCGGTGAATGAAGCCGTGAAATACAAATTGATGGACGGAGCAAAATACAAAGACGAAATCCTCGATCTTCTTGCGAAAAAAGCAGGGACGAAAAAAGGAGAAGAAGTTGAACTTTTTGCGTTCGAAAAATATGCGAAGAAGCGATTTACGGAAGATCAGATTCTTTCTGCCGAAGACGAACCAAATGTAGCCGTCATTCTCGCAGAAGGAGGTGTTGCAAGAGATGGAGAAGGTTTGACATCAAAATCGATTTGTAAACTCTTCCGCGAGGCGAGAAACAATGAATCAATCAAAACGGTGGTCTTCCGAATCAATAGCCCAGGAGGAAGTGCTTTAGCGAGTGATGAAATTTGGCGTGAGGTACAATTGACGAACAAAACGAAAAAAGTAGTTGTTTCCATGGGAGACGTAGCTGCTTCTGGTGGTTACTACATTGCTGCTCCATCATCGTATATTTTCGCTGAGCCGACAACCATTACGGGATCGATTGGTGTTTTCGGAATGATTCCTTACACGGGAAAAATGTTGGAGAATAAGCTGGGGATCACCTTCGATCGAGTGGCGACCAACAAACACGCGGTGATGACCACGAACCGAAAATTGACAGAAGAAGAAATGACCATCATTCAAGAGAATGTAGATGAAATCTATGATCAATTTAAAACGGTTGTCGCAAAAGGACGTGGATTGACAAAAGAACGCGTTCAGCAATTGGCAAGAGGTCGTGTATGGACAGGAGTTGACGCTAAGGAAGTAGGATTGGTGGATGAGCTCGGAGGAATGAGTGACGCCATCGCGTACGCGGCCAAACAAGCGAAAATCAAAGACGTAAAAGTATTGTACTACCCATTGGTGAAAGAAGATCCATTGGAAGCTTTGTTGGAACAAGTAGCATCAGGAGAAGAAAACGCTTCCGTTGCCGCCGGAGTTGAATTGCCAACAGAAGTAGTAAAATATATGAATCAATTAAAGGAACTCGAATCAATCCAAGGGATTCAAATGAGACTCCCTTTTACCTTGGACTTAAAATAAAATTAGCACGTTGATTCGGGAGGGACCCAGTGAGTGATCATTGGGTCTTTTTTTGTCCTATGAATTCTGGTTCAACCTATACTCGACTCCAACACCTAGCAAAAAACCGAGGTTTCTGCCGTGGTATCGATCCCAGAGATAATTGTAGCCGATACGTGGTGTGAGATCAACTTTACCTACTGAAATATTCGCGCGCAACTCCCCCAAGTATCGATTACTATTGAAGAAAACATCTGACAATTTGATATTTCTTCCATACGATTGCATAATACTAAACGGAGTTGATTTGATTTTGAAATGATATTTCGCATTCAACTGAGCGGGAAATGCCAACAATGCCGGATAAGCATTTACTCCGAAACCTGCTCCGAGAGAAAACCGATCACTCACTCTTCGATCGAAATTCTGCTCAAGAAAAAATGTCGGGCGTTCTTTCTGATACGATCCGAGGCGATAAACCGTCAATAAAAGAGAGGTTTCCCCAGACCACTTCGGAACGGATTGTCCATACGCTGAAACAGTCAACGTGGTAAACGTTAATACAACTATTGATTTAATTAATTTCATCGGCTCCTGCATCTAAATTTGAACTCATTCGAACATCTCCTTCGATATCATATTGCGGAAAATCAGCTAAACCATCGCAAAATCCATTGGCAGCAGAAGTAGGGAGAATGTGAAAATTGCCATCATTCATATCCACAAAACCAACATCATCCGTACTCGTTAAATTTGAATGAATGCTAGGCAAGGTATAGAACGATTTTAGGTATTCACCAGTCGAATTCACAAAGATATTTCCATAGATCTCTATGTCGGTTGTCGACTCGAAATCCTCCGATACATATACCGACTCGTTCTCACTTTCTACCGTTGTATTGAAACGAATCAACACCTTGTTATTGTGATTCGAAAGATTTCCATCGCTCCCCATTATGATCGAATAAAATGAACTATTCGAAATCACATTGTTTTCAATAATGAGGGATTCTCCACCAGGATGATTGGCATAGTACATAATCCCATTTTTAGTCGCATCTTTGATCACGTTTCCACTCACGAGTCCTGAACTACGGACGCTTATGGCATTTCCAAACGGTTGATTTCCATTTACGAAGGTATTGCCAGAAATCTGAACATTTTTTCCTTTCCAATAAATCCCGTGATGTGGCTGTCCCATCGCTGCGCCTACCTCCGACAAAGCAACATCCTCAAAATAGCAATCCCGAATTATGCAGTTGGGAGCACGCTCATGACTGTCGATTCCGTTAGACCCAATTGTTTTGAATGTACATCCCTCAACCAAAATATTTGTTGCCTCTCCAATGAAACCAATGCGAATACCATCTGCATCGATGTTTTCAAACGTACAATTCCGAATTACTACGTAATCGACATTTCCAATTTCGAGGGACTTTTTATGGAAGGTGCAATTTTCAATGATTAAGCTATCATATTCATGGCCGTCAATCCGTAATCCTTTCGTAAATGTTTCTCCAATGATATGATCAAACGTGTCTGGCAAAGGAGCCTTCCCGCATGAAGAAAGCACCAGAATCACGATGAGAAATGCTATAACTCCTTTCATGTTTTGCTATTTTGTTTGTTTTAGTATCCAATCTCCCATGATCTTCAAAGCATCAGGAGAAAACGTTTGTTCAATCTCTGCGTACTCCGTTGGCAAGCCCGTTTCGCATTCTTGAAAAAGGTGATTAAGGTTTTCTAATTCTATAACAGTTACATCTTCGTTTCCATTATCCTTTAATGCCGCCTCAATGGCTTCAAGGTTTTGTTTGGAAGGCACTTGTAGATCTTTCCCTCCGTTCATCGCCAAGACAGGGCATTTTACTTTACTCAAAGGAATTTCAGGATCAAATCTGATGAAATCCGCCAGCCACGGATATGAAAGTTGTTCGGCGAGTATATCAATTTGAGATTCTGGAAGCACGTTTCCAAAAACCTCTGTGAAGTACGCTTTTAAATCTCCTTCCAATTGTTCGCGATTACCATTTGATTCCAGAATAACATCATACGCTCCTCCGATATTCTTTTGTCCCAATTCGATTGCTGCCTCCGGAACAGACATACTTCGTTCGATGAGTTCCTTTTGAAGTAGCATGAGCTTATCCCCTCGCAATCCAGGTCCTGCTAGCATCACGATGAACGCTATGTCATCATTCATACTCGCCATCCACGGTGCAATTGCACCTCCGAGACTGTGTCCAATCAATCCAATTTTAGACGCATCTATCTTTTTGTGTCGTTTCAAGAAGTCGAACGCACTTTCAGTATCATTGGCGAATCCCAATAATGACGTCTCATTGTAATCTCCTTCGGAATCTCCCGTTCCTCTGTCATCCACTCTCAATACAGCGATTCCATTTCTTGTCAAGTAATCAGCAATTACCCAAAATGGTTTGTGGTTCATTAGTTCAGAATTGCGGTCTTGTGCACCACTTCCACTAATTAGAATGACAGCAGGAAAGTTCTTCCCCTTCTTTGGATAGGTCAACGTTCCTGCCAATTGAATACTATCCACTTCATTGGTGAAAACAACTTCTTGTGAACGATAGTTGAATGGAGCTTTGGGTTCCTGTGGACGATTGGATTGAGCCATTGCCATCCATGAAAGCGAAACGAAAATGAATAGAAGTGAGTGTTTCATGATTTTATCGAGTATTTCTGGAAAGGTACGCAATCTTGTTATTCTGACTGAAATTTCACTAAGGCATCTTGTGCATACCTCATCACCTTTATCCAGTTCTTATCATCAAATACTTCTGGAACATCGGGATACTCTTCATTTGGAATACCTTCCAATATTGATTCAAATTTTTCATCAAATAAGATTATGAACTGCCATTCTTGAGTGGACCAGCAATCTTGAAACCACTTTTGCTCCTTCATGAAGGCATCATCCCACTGACAGATTAATTCGTAGGCAACATGAACAAAAGGAACAGCCGCTTTGTAATTAATTTGTAAATCCTTTGAAGCAATTGTCTCTAGCACCTCGAAGACTCTCAGCCTTGAATTTTTCTGTAAATCTGTCATAAAGAGTACTTAAAGTAAATAAAAAAGTCCGTTACCTTTCGATAACGGACTTTCCAATATGATTTGAAACAATCTTAGTGATTGTGATCGTTGTGTGCATTTGCCATTTCAACGAACTCATCGTAAGAAACTTCTTTGTCTTTCAACTTAACAGTTTCTTTGAAGTAAGCTGTCAATTTGCGCTCTGCCAACATATCGTAAACACGATTTGCTTCTTCACGGTTTTGCAATACTTGCATCGCTGATTTTGTCAATTCTGCATCTTCTGGAGCAGGCATTCCGTATTGAGCGTAGTTGCTAACAAGTAATCCTTTTGTGTATTCGATTACTTCTTCGTTTTCCATTTTAATATCGTTCGTTTTGAAGATATTTCCTTGGATCAACTGCCATTTCAAGCTTTTCGCGTAGTTATCGTAATCCGCTTCGATTTGCTCCATTGTGATTTCCTTCTCATTCGAAAGTTGAATCCAACGTTTCAAGAACGTATCTGGAAGAGTGATTTCTGTTTTCTCCAACAAATCGTTGTAAACCGCTTGCGTCAACATGCGATCTGAATCATTTACGAACATTCCGTTCAAATCAGCCTCCACGCGCTCGCGCAATTCTTTCTCAGAAGTCACGTTTCCAGGACCGAATAGTTTATCGAACAATTCTTCGTTCAATTCTGCTAATTCCATTCCTTTGATCTCTGTGATCGTCAATTGGAACTTATCAGACAACCCTTCTAACTCCTCTTCTTTCACACCCAACATGGCTGCTGTATCTTTTCCTCCGCGAGAAACAGACTCAGGATTAACGATTGTTTTGTATCCAACCTCTTTTCCTGTTAGGTCTTTCTTCACTTTCTTATCTGAAACAAACTCCATTGAAACAGTTGAAGAATGCAAAATTCCACCTTCCTTGATTGACTCATCTTCGTTCAATTCAACGAACTGTGCCATTACCAAATCGTTATCTCCAACTTTTTCAGAAGCAACAAGTTTTCCGTAGCGACGACGAAGGTCATCAATTTGCTTATCGATCAACTCACCGTCAACCTTAACTTTCACGTAATCGAATTTGTTCTTTCCGCTCAACTTTACGTCAACTTCAGGAGCCAAACCAATTTCATAAGAGAAAGTAAAATCAGCAGGATTATTGAAATCTCCATCCACTTCGCTGTCTGCTTTCGGGATTGGATTTCCAAGGATTTCTACTTTGTTTTCAGAAAGGTAATTTTGAAGTGAATCGTTCACGACACGGTTCAATTCTTCCGCCAATACAGAATTCCCGTATTGCTTTTGAATCAATCCCATTGGTACGTGACCTGGACGGAACCCAGGCATATTCACTTTCTTACGATAGCTTTTAAGCGTTTCTTTTACCTTGTCCTGGTAATCTTCAGGTTTCACCTCAACCTTGAGTACTGCGTTTAACGCATCAATGTCTTCGCGAACTACATTCATCTTTCTTCGTTTATTTTGTACAAAACAAAAAATGGTATAAGCTGCCTTATACCATTTCAATTTTAGTGCGGATGGAGGGACTCGAACCCACACACCTCGCGGCACTAGATCCTAAGTCTAGCGTGTCTACCAATTTCACCACATCCGCTTTTGCTCAAAAATTGACTCGTTTGTCTGAGAGCATTTATTTACACCATTCAAAATGGGATGCAAAGATATGACTATTTTCTAAAAAACTAAACTCTTTGAAGAAAAAACATGTAAAAAGTTGGTGATAGCCGAATTTAGTGGGTTTCCTGCGAATTGATCGTTGAAAAAAGTTGAAAATGTGAATAAGTCTTGATCTCTGTTTCTTGAAAGCCATTGAAAACGTCGTACCTTTGTGTTCGCACAAAAAAGATTATGGTCACAATTAACCCTTCAGAGATTCCAGTTCCGAAACTCCATCATTATTTGTTGGGGTCTGTTGGACCGCGTCCTATTGCTTTTGCTTCAACTGTTGATGAAGATGGAAATGACAATTTGGCGCCGTTTAGCTTCTTCAATGTCTTCAGCGCGAATCCCCCGATTATGGTGTTTTCACCTGCTCGAAGTGGAAGAACAAACGAAACGAAGGACACCTATAATAATGTGAAGAAAGTTCCTGAGGTGGTGATCAACATTGTGAACTATGACATTGTGCACCAAATGAGTTTAGCCAGTTCACCCTTCGCTTCTGGCGTAAGCGAGTTTGAAAAAGCTGGGTTTACACCAGTTGCTTCAGAAACAATTCAACCCAAGCGCGTAGCTGAATCACCTGTTCAATTTGAATGTAAAGTGATTGAGGTAAAAGAATTGGGACATGAAGGAGGAGCGGGAAATCTTGTAATCTGCGAAGTACTCCGTATTCACCTTAAAGAAGAAATTCTGGATGAAAACGGAATGGTGGATCAACATAAGATTGACCTCGTATCACGCATGGGAGGAAATTGGTATTGCCGTGCCGATGAAGGGTCGATGTTTGAAATTACCAAGCCGATAACGACAGTTGGTATTGGATTCGATCAATTACCAGAAGACATTCGCAACAGTTCTGTACTAACAGGCAATGACCTTGGGCAGCTCGCAGGAATAGAAGAAATCCCGAATGAAACAGATGTTAATGAGTTTAAACTCATTGAATTAAGCGATTTATTCGTTTCTTTGGAAGACGCTCCAGCCGAATTAGAAAAGGAGCTGCATTTGAAAGCAAAAGCATTGCTGGCCGAAAATAAATTGGACGAGGCGTGGATGACCTTGCTAGCATTCAACAACGGATAGAAAAACAAACACAACAATTATACAATTAGATTATGTTCAAATTAACAGGAAGCGTAAAAGTCATTATGGATACCGTACAGGTAACTGAGAAGTTCGCGAAGAGAGAATTCGTTATTAACGATGCTTCGAGTATGTATCCGCAAGATATTATCTTTCAAGCGGTTCAGGACAAGTGTTCTATGCTCGATGGAATCAACCCAGGAGAGCAAGTGGAAGTTTCCTTTAACTTAAGAGGTCGTGAGTGGACAAGTCCACAAGGAGAAGTACGTTACTTCAACACGCTTGATGCATGGCGTATCGAGAAAGTAGGACAAGGAATGCCACAAGGAGGACCATCTAATATGAACCTCGACGCAACACCTTCTACAGCTTCTACAGACAGCGCTGAAGACGACGACCTACCATTCTAAGATGTAAATATTTCGTAATGAGACTCCTACAGTTACTATTTTTTAGTAATTTGTGGGAGTTTATATTTACGAGATGAAAAAGACCCTACTACTTTTCGCCGTATCACTCCTCACTTCCCAAGCACTAAATGCTCAGGATGACCTTGAACGTACAGCGAAGAATTTTCACAATTTTTGGAGTGAACATCAACTCCCCAATAGCCCATATTTCCCGTATCATGGCGCGGTGGATTCCTACTTTATTGATTCGCTCAATAATCGAATCCCAAAACACTCCTACATCGATATAAAAACAGGAGGACGAAATCACTTTATTGTTCAAAACAATGAAGGGTATCATTTGTTAGATGCCAACTTGAAGCGGGTCACAGAAAAAGCCTACGACCTTATCGAACTGAACTACGGCATGGATCTGGAATTGACATCGAACGGAGAAAAATCACATTTCACCTGGAACGAAGAGACAAACTCCTACGGAGTTTCGGATGAAGCTTGGCCGCCGCCTCCCAATGGACCTTCTTTCGTACGCAATTATAACCTAGAATTAGGAAAAGTAACTGACAGTCGATTTAAATCGAAAGTAATTGAACGACTTCGACTTGGAATAGACATTACAAAAACCCTAACGACTGAGCAGAAAGGGAAAAACATCCTTGTCAAAAAAGGCGATGAAATTGTGTTCAAAGGTCCGGAGAAGCCAATGCTTTATTATGACTTTATGATTACAGGAGAAAAAGGGCCTCATTCACTGTATCATCCCATTTCCAAAAAGCCCATTCTTGAGAATTGCGATCGCTTTTGGTGTGTTAAATCCTACCTCATCGTTTCCGTAAAAGGAAGTTTGAGAAAACACATTGTCTCAGATAAAGGAGAAATTGTGTTGACTACAGCAGGTGAAATTCGTTATTACGATTATGATTATGGTGGAGAGCACTATTCCTTTTTCTGTGATGGCCGATCCATTCTCAACCTAACAGGAAACATCGTATATCATTCCGATGGAGAATTAATTGGCATTGGCGAGCATTACATTTATGCAGGAAA
>JBFHGY010000085.1:0-8792 GCA_041582905.1 Crocinitomicaceae bacterium
CATCTGGAACGAGTTTCTACTTTGACATTATTGATGACTTGAACGTTGACACCGACTTTCAATCGTTTACCTATTATCAGTTGAAATACCCTCGTCAAACAACCTTTGGCGGTTCACCAACACTTCAATTTAGTGTTCGTAACAGTGCTTTAGAATCAAAGATTCGATTAGACATTACATCAGCGGCCTATTCTGACCCTATTGTATTCGTGCATGGTGAAACTCCACGATTGATTCCTTTTCTACCGAATGGTCCAACGCACTCCATGTTGATTCCAAACTCCAGTTCTGGTGTTGAGCAAAATGTGGTGTACTCCAATCAATCGCAAATTGCTACAGTTACGCTAGAAGCAGTGAACGGAACAGGAACGTTTACCGATTTTGCGAACTTACCAGGAGCTGCAGACAGTGCACTGCTCATGGTGTATCACAAAAATCTCGAGAATGCAGTAATCAACTATCGTAGTTACCGCCAATCTTTAGCAGGAGGTAGTTACAATGTAATTATGGCGAATGTCGAGGAATTATACCAACAATTTGGAGGTGGGATTGAGAAACACATAAATGGAATTCGTCGCTTTGCGCACTACATGGATGGTATTTCAACAGAAAAACCAAGTGGATTATTTCTAATCGGTAAAGGGATTCGTGAGGCGAATTTGAACTCCTTTACTTCAGACGGTCCAGGTACCCGATTTGATCCTTCTCGTTTCCAGCAATCACTGGTTCCTTCTTTTGGACACCCTTCAAGTGATGTAGCCATTACGGCTGGATTGGATGGAACGAACAACTGGGTTCCCTTGATGCCAACGGGAAGAATCTCTGCGCGATCGGAAACGGAACTACAGAACTACCTTGAGAAAGTAATCGAGTACGAACAACAGCAGGATTCAACCGATATTTACGACTCCCCGAATAAAGATTGGCAAAAACACGTACTGCATTTTGCGGGTGGAACAAATGTTCAGGAGCAGAATAACTTCCAGAGTATCATGAATGGACTCGAAGTCATTATTGAAGACTCACTCATGGGAGCAAACGTGACAAAAGTCTACAAAACGGATAGCAACCCATTGGATCCAACGGTTCTTCAGTCCGTTACGGATCGAATTGCAAACGGCGTTAGTTTGATGAGTTATCTCGGTCATGCTTCCGCTACTTCAAGTGGATTTGAGGTCAACCTAGATGAACCCATTAATTGGAATAACGCAGGAAAGTATCCCGTAATGCTGGTCAACTCATGTTACAACGGAAATATTTTCCAATTGAACAATTCGAAATCAGAGCAATTTGTTCAGCAAGCAGGATACGGAGCCATTGCATATATCGCTTCTGTCCATCTGGGAGAAGCCTATAATCTTTCTACCTATTCAAGCGAACTCTATCGACAATTTACGCGCTACAATTACGGAGAAACCCTTGGAGCACACATGCAAAATACCATTCGAACAATGGAGAATACCGTTGGAACGAGTATCATGGAAGCGACTTCAGAGCAGATGACCTTAAATGGAGACCCAATGCTTCGTTTGAATTGGCACACCAAACCTGAGATTGAATTATTACCAGAACGTGTTTCCTTCGATCCAAGTGACATTAGCCTGTTAACGGACAGTATCGAAATGAGCATAGCTCTTAAAAATTTAGGTCGTTCCGTTACTCAACCTTTTAGCTTGGAAGTGCGACGTAATTTCCCTCAGTCAAGTGTTGACTCCATCTATTCGTTTGAGATCACTGAATTACATTACATAGATACCTTCAGGTTTAAAATGCCTGTACAGTCGAACATCGCTCTCGGATTGAATACGTTTACCATTTCTGCCGATATTCCATCTTTTGTGGGAGAAGTGTACGATGAGCTCAATAACAATCAAATCGTTAAAACACTCTTTATTAATATTGATGGAATTCTTCCCGTTCTACCGTATGATTTTGCGGTTGTTCCGAATGACAGTGTGACGGTTAGAGCTTCTACCGTTAACCCAATCGCAGACTTCAATACTTACCGTTTTGAGATTGATACCACAGATCTTTTCGACAGTCCTGAACATCGTTTTGCTATTGTCTCTGGATTTGGTGGAGTGAAAGAGGTAAATCCTTCAGAGTGGTTGAGCACGTCTTCAGGATTAGCTAATCCTCTAGTGTGTACCGATAGTACGGTGTATTTCTGGCGCGTAGCCGTGAACGATCCTGTTCCAGACTGGCGTGAATTTTCTTTTCAGTACATCGAAGGAAAAGAAGGTTGGGGACAAGATCACTTCTTCCAGTTTAAAAAGAATTCCTTCAACAGTGTGTTGTATGATCGTCCAGATCGAGAGCGTGAGTTCGACGGGAGCACCAAGCTTCTCTTGTGTAAGGCGCTGTCCAACATCACCTTCCAAAATTTCCAGGATGTACAATGGTCACTGGACGGAGATCTTTACCTTGATAACTACGGCGTTGGGAACTTCAACCGAAAATTTCACGTGGCCGTTATCGATCCCATTACTTTGGAGCCATGGTACACCCGATTTACCGATTGGGGAACAGATTTGGATCACAACTTCGGAAACAACAACGACGATCAGAATTCATGGTACTACAACCTATCCAATTCGCGTCCCATGAACATTTTTACGTTCAACCAAAATGATCCGGTTCGACTAGATTCAATGCAGAGTATGATCCTAAATCATGTTCCTGATAGTCATTACCTATTGATTTATACGCCGTTTGAAACCTTGTACGATCAGTGGACGGCTTTGGATTCTGCCGATATGTATGGTTTATTCCAAACACTTGGTTCAGACAGTATCCATGCTGGACGTCCAAATCTTCCCTTTATTTTCTTCTGTAAAAAAGGAGATCCTAATTCTGTGATTGAACGATTTGTTCAAGCTCCAGGAGGAGAAGTTTCGGTAAGTATCAACCTAGCAGGAAAAGATTACATTGGTTTTGAGAACTCAACCTTGATTGGACCTGCTGCGAACTGGGGGAATGTCTATTGGAAACAAGATCCTGCCGAGAGTCCTACCTACGACTCGACTAATCTGAGGATCAAAGCGTACAATATATCCGGATCATTACAATTCACCATCGACACCGTGTTTACGCCGAATGATTCTCTAATCAACTTAAATTCCTTAGTGGATGCTGCTCAGTATCCTTACATCAGATTGGAAGCCAATTATATTGACACCTTCAACCTCACGCCTTCTCAGGTAGACCGTTGGCATGTGCTGTATCAGCCACTTCCAGAGGCGGCTATTGATGGAAGTTCCTTGTACACGTATTCGCACGGAAGTGACACGTTGGAGGCTGGACAAACGTTCGATTTTGCTGTTGATGTAAAGAACATTTTCAATGTCGACATGGATTCTCTACTTATCGAGTATTGGGTAGAAGATGCCAATCAAGTCAAGCATCCTATTCCATACGATCGTCAAGGACCACTGCTTGTCGGACAAACGATGAGAGATACCATTACTGTTCCAACCGCAAATCTCAGCGGATTGAATTTGTTGGTAATGGAAGTGAATCCATACGTAAATGGAAGTTTATACATCACGGATCAACCTGAACAAGCGCATTTTAATAACTTGCTACAATTACCGTTTTATGTAAATCCTGATGATATTCATCCGATCTTAGATGTCACGTTTAACGGTCGTCATATTCTCAACGGTGACATTATTGATCCAAACAGCGAAGTGTTGATCACCCTAAAAGATGACAACGAGTTCCTCATCATGGATGACATCTCGGATACAACGAATTTCGGTATTTATCTCACTGACCCTAGCGGCATTCAACGACGTATTCCTTTTGTTGATGCAAGTGGGAATGTCGTGATGCAATGGATTCCAGCTGAGCCTCAGCATAAACGCTTTAAGATTATTTGGCCAAGTGAGCTTACTCAAGATGGAACATACACACTCTTTGTGCAGGGAACCGATAAAAGTGGCAACTTATCAGGCGAACTCGATTACCAAGTTTCCTTTGAGGTAATTCACGAGTCTTCAATTACCCACATGATGAATTATCCAAATCCTTTCAGTACAAGCACACGCTTTGTATTTACACTGACAGGTTCTGAAGTACCCGATGAAATTCTCATTCAGATTATGACGGTTACAGGTCGTGTGGTGCGAGAAATTACCGAAGACGAACTGGGGCAAATTCATATTGGACGAAACATAACCGAGTATGCTTGGGACGGAACGGATGAATTTGGTGATCCTTTAGCGAATGGTGTCTATCTGTACCGTGTAAAAACCGAGTTGAACGGAGAGTCCATTGAACATCGCGAATCCGGGGCCGACACCCATTTCAAAAAAGGATTTGGGAAGATGTATTTAATGAGGTAAATTTATCCATGAAAGTAACACTAAGCCTGATCCTATTCTCGTTGATTCTTCTCTCTTGTCAGAAGAACAACCCTACACCTGGTAATATTACCTATCCCGAATTCTACAACGGTAAATTGAACCTATTAGCCTCGCAATCAGATACGATTTATGTCGATACGACTCTAGAGTTTTACCTTGCTGCTGAAGTTCCGGCACATCGCAGTATAAAAGTTGTTGCTCAGCCCGCTGCCCAACCAGCTGAACAATATGACTGGGGTAGCTTTGGAATGAATGCTTTTCCATCCAACCCACATCTCGAATGGGACTATTCTCAACAACGAATGGTGTTCAATTCTTTACCTGAAGAATTCGAAGAAGATAAAGTGTGT
The DNA here is from genome assembly GCA_041582905.1 of Crocinitomicaceae bacterium. GTDB lineage: Bacteria > Bacteroidota > Bacteroidia > Flavobacteriales_D > Crocinitomicaceae > UBA4466. The sequence continues at coordinate 4,718 of JBFHGY010000085.1, forward strand.
AAAATTGACGGGATAATGACTGAAAATCAAGGCTACACTCAAACAACAGGTATCATCCATATCATTATTTATGAAGACGAAACAGCATGGATGACACGCTACATCACGCTTGTTCCTGTTTAACATCCATGAAGCAGAGCATCAAGTTAGTTATCCTGTTTTTTATTTGTTTTTTCATTACCCATGAAATCGTTTTGATCTCCGATGGTTTAACTGATGAAAATATCCATTCAGAACTCGCCGTTATTTTTGGCAATACTGTGAACGAAGATGGTAGTCCATCCCCTCGTTTGAAAGCTCGCTTGGATAAAGCAATCGAATTATTCAAAAATCGCAAAGTGAAGAAGCTATGCGTGAGTGGCGGTTTGGGAAAAGAAGGACACTACGAGGGAACAAAAATGGCAGAATATCTCTTGTCTAATGGCATTCCGAGTAGTAATATTTTCATTGATAACCAAGGAAAGAACACGCATGCAACTGCATTGAATGTCCGGGAGATGTTTCCTGAAATAGAGTCTATTGTAGTGGTAACCCAATACCATCATGTTCTTCGCGCCAAGTTGGCCTTTGAACAAATCGGTATAAAGAATGTTTCAGGTGCTCACGCCAACTATTGGGAAATGCGCGACTTCTACGCTTGCACTCGTGAATTTTTCGCATATTACAGTTATCTAATAACGTTCTAACCGAAAATTATGAAACATGCGATTAATTGGTTTGAAATTCCCGTTACGGATTTTGACCGTGCGAAAGCATTTTACGAAGCCTTCTTTGATGGAGAATTGTCTGTGATGGAGGCAATGGGAATGAAATCCGGTTTCTTCCCTGTTGATTTTATGAATGGGGCCATCGGGGGCTGTATCATAAAAGGCGAAGGCTATATTCCTTCTACAGAAGGAGCTGTTATTTACTTGAACGGAGGAGATGATTTAAATGAAGGGCTCAATCGAGCAATTAACGCTGGTGCAGAAGTCATCCTCCCTAAAACATCTATTGGCGAAAACGGATTTATGGCCTTTTTTAAGGACTCGGAGGGAAACAAAATTGGTTTACACTCTAATCAGTAAAGGACTCACTTTAATTCCGTGTGATAATCAAAACATCGACAACTGAAGCTCCACGGAGTTCAAGTGTCATACGTTCCTTGCTACACGTTGTTACCGTCCAGTCTGCATTTAGATCGTTAAACGGAACGAAAGGTGTTAATGTTAAATTGAGTGTCGTCGGATTCTTCTCAATTCCTGTTTCCCAGCTTCCTGAAATGGTAGCGTCCCCAATCACTACGATATCTCCTTCCGGTGTAAAATTGAACGAGTAATTTGAATAGACGTTGGTCACGTCTTCATTGTCGATAAACGCCGAAGATAAGCGCCATGTACCATTCACGATGTGTCGCTCTACCTTTCTTGGACTGGAGTATTTTTCACAACTCGTATTGAGGCCTGCAAAAATAAACAGCATGGCAAACACAGCTATTCGGAGAGGAGAAATGGACACCTTGATCATAGTTTCTATTAAGCTTCCGTTGTTGGCGTTCCAAAGTTCATTGGAGGCATTGGCGGAACGTTTCCTTCATCAATAACGCCAAAAGTCTGCTCATATTTTCTGATGTTGTCCTGAATTGCATGCAACAAGCGCTTTGCATTTTGAGGAGTCATAATCACACGAGAACGAACCTTTCCTTTCGGCATTCCCGGCATCAATTGGATGAAGTCTGCTACAAACTCTGTTGGAGAGTGTGTTAAAATTGTCAGGTTTGAATATACTCCCGTAGCCACATCTTCGGAAAGCTCAATATTTACTTGGTTGTCGTTTTTGTTATCCATAGGCTAAAGATAGTGATTCATGGTTGAACTCGATTCACTTTTCGTGTGTCTCTTTCTGATAAAGTTCCTCTATCCCTCCTAAGTTCGGCTCTTTCATCATATTCGGACGGCGTTCATCAGGATTCATCCATCGATAGCACCAGGAGATTCCCCATTTTTTCCAATACGTGTCTTCTTGAGAATAGACTTCGTCCTTCATTGCTTCATCCAAACTGACGAACTCATAACCTACGGAATCTAAGCGGTCGACCAAACTTGACAAATAATCCTCATTCAAACGATTATCGTGACACAAATAGATTTGATCCACGTTTCTACCATATTGCCGTCTCATGAGGGAATCAAAAAATGCAAAGGTTCGTATCGTTTCATTCACATACATCTCTCCTATTTGCTTTGCTTTTTCCAGCTCTCCTTGATTAATATACTTCTCATACACTGCATTAAACATCCAATCCGATGTTTCTACTGAAAATGGTGTTGAAATATATTGAGATGAACTCAGGAAATCTGCTATTTGAACGTGCTCTGACGAATCTTTGCCCAAATCATTGAAAGGAAAGCGAAAATACCTCAATTCTTTATCGTTCTTCTTGGCCAATGGTCGTGTGTACTTCTCCCCTTTCTGGATATCCTTCACGAATTCTTCATAGCCAACATCAGAATAACGAGAATGTCCATAGGTGTGATTTGCCGCAGTGAGATATTCCCGAGAAATCCAATCAGAAAGTAACTCGACGTTCTTTTTCTTCTTACCGTATTCGAGTTTTCCTTCGTTGATAAAAATGGTTACCGGCAAGTTTAGGCTATCCAACTCATCCATTAATTTACTTTGATACTGATTTTGTTCAAAATTTCTCGTGTTCGGGACATCATCGATGGTGATTGCGACGCGCTTTCCTCCTTGTTTAAGGGTTTTATTGAACCAATGAAGAAGCATCTCATCCAATTCGGATCGCATATTCGAGAAAGCATGATTTGTTTCGAAGGTGTGAAACTGATGAGGAAAATGGATAGAATCGAGTCTTCTGGAAAATGCTTCGCTTTGACGGTAATTCACTCTTCGATCTTTTGTTCCATTCAGAATCAATAGAGATGTGCCTCTATCCAACTTTTCCGCCCAAAAATGTGGCGACCGAGCTGTCAACTCTGCTGTTTTATTTTGTCGATAATTCGGAATGTACACGGAAAACAGTTTTTCATCTAGGATGGGGCGTTCCTGAATTGATTCAAACAAATTCGGGGCTCCACTAACAAGCACTGATGATTTAATTCCATGTTGCCCTTTGAGTGCCAAACACGTCATCATTGCACCTCTCGACCATCCCATCATTCCTATTCTCGTTGAATCGACATTGGATAATCTTTTTATGACCTTCATCAGGTTGAGCACATCATTTGTGTCGGCGCCGCCAAACTCATCCTCCCAACGATAGTTCGAAGCAGTAATCACATAACCATCACCTGCAACTCTACCCAGCACGTCAATGATCATCTCTGAGGAGAGTTCCGCAAATTCCCTATTACCTCCTCGATTGAAAATAATTGCAGGATAAACTCCTTCCTTTTTTGGTTCCAACAGAATCCCCTTCACCTTAATGGAGTCACTCCAATAGGTTACTTCAAAGCATTGTAGATTCTCCAAATGCGGAAGATCGACTGCATAGTTCGAAAGATCCACTGGCAATTTGCTTTCCCATTGGTTTGTTTGCGTAAATGACGTTAAGGCGAATAGGACGAGTAAAGAAGTTAGAATGATGCGCATAGTACAAAGCTACCTCCGAAATCTATTCAGCCGATTTTGTGATCGTTAAAGCTTGTTAAGCAAAGATGTCATCACTTGGCAATACCGCATTCCGTTGTTCCATCATCGCTCTCAAAAAAGCTTTGTTTCGCGAAAAATTTACGTCCTTTCGAAAAGAGATAAACTCACCATTTGCGTGAATGCTATAATAATTGGATTGATAAACAGTCATACGAAAAAAGGGGACTGCCCAGGAATAGATGGTGTTTTTGACGTTCAAGTGCAGTAGAATTCCCCTCGGACGCAGTTCAATGTTTCCGTAAACAATTCCCGTTGCTTTCGAAAGAATCGATGTGAAGCCTGTGCTCGTCTTTTCTATCATCATCCGATGCGAACCTATCCTTCCCATACGAAATCGTTCTATCAAGCCGAAAGGCTCCCCTAACTGCGCGTTCAAGTCTTTTTCTGTTTCCTTATCGATGTACGTCCCGTCAAAAATCATCTC
>JBFHGY010000086.1:0-8788 GCA_041582905.1 Crocinitomicaceae bacterium
CATCTTTCTGATCGTACGTATTCTAGCTTCGACACTACTTGCTTGGCTCGAACGAAATCAGATCGAGAAAGAAACAACCTAACTGGACGAACGATTATCGAACCGCTACCTTTCTTACAGCGGATTTTCCATTCACGTTGACAACCACGTAGTACATCCCGCTTCCAAAAGGAGTTAAATCCATGGATGTTTTTCCGCTGAACGAATCAGAAACAAGCACTTTACCCAAAGCATCCACGATTTGGACATCAATTGTTTCCGTCAATAGACTTTCCATATGAACAATTCCTTCTGTAGGGTTTGGATATAATGTTAGGTAATCATCGATCTGAATCTCTTCAGTCTCCAACACCAAACCATATACAATGTGAGGAGGCTCGTATGGCGCGTACACATCATTCGGTCCAATCTTGCAAACATATGCATGATGCACTCCTATCGCTTCACCACTCGTTTGACCAACAGCTAGAGCTCCTCCATCACTTGTTGGAATAAGGTCGTTGATGATGTCTGGATCGTAGTAATACAAATGAAGCATTGTTTGCTCAGCATAGAACACATAGTTCATTTTGGAAATCACCATATCGTCTCCGTCAGGCTGTGAAGAAGAACTAAAGAAGGTCCAACCTACATAGCGTTTATCAGGCACACCATAAGCCGTAGCTTGATGTGCTTTGTAATCACCTTGCAAAGCTTGTGTGGTTTCTCCTAAATAGACGCCACCATGCTGAAAACGCATGTAGTAGAGATCATTTTGATCAACGCCAGGACCGTTTCGATACCCAGCACAAAACACATCCATATCCGAGACAGAGACATCATTGATGTAATAATTTCCATTGGGGCCAATGGTATCACTCCAAATCAGCGATCCATCCTCGTGATATTTTGCAATGAATGCCTTGGAATAAGAAGAATCATCGATGTACGTTTGACCTGCTACATAAAATGTAGAATCGTCCCATCTATGAACGCCTCTCAAACCATCAGGACCAAGTCCACCCATGGTTTTTGTCCACAAAGTATCTCCATTTTTATCCGTACGTACAATAAACATATCGGAGTTGTTCGTTGGATTTGAAAGGGTTTCTCCTACCATGAACATCCCCGTATCTCTTGTCAAAACAGCATCATAAAGACGTTCCCATCCAGATTCACCGTAGGATTTCTCCCACTCCATGTCTCCATTCAAATCCGTTTTCACGAGGTAAAAATCATACCCTCCAGCACCGATCGAATTCGTTGTTCCAGCAATAAAGAAACCGAAGCCTTGTTGATAAGCCACGCGTTTCCCCATGTCCATCTCATCTCCTCCGTAGCTTTTCGACCACAATGGTGTTCCGAGACTGTCCAGTTTCAATAAATAAGCTTGAGAACCACCTGTTCCTGGAAAATTATCCGACGAACCCGTGATCACGTAACTACTATCTTCCAATTGAGTCGCGCCTTCTGCTGCATCATCTCCTCCATTCGTATACAAATGAAGAAAGGCAATTTGACTAAACGACCAACTTGAGATTAAAAAGAATCCTATGAGTGTTAAAATGCGCATCTAAATCGTATAAAAAGTGATTGTCCGCTACCTTTTTTCGATACCAGACCAACAATATTTTCAGTAGCCAAACCAACAGAGATGTTATCAAAATCAGCATTTGCGTAGAAACCTCCACGGAAGTTCGTGAACCCTCCATAACCGAGATTTGCCCCCAAACTCAGCCAATCTGTTGTTTTGTAATGAAGTCCTGCATATGCATAAGGACTGTAGATGATACTCGGAAACAATCGCACCCCGAAGAAGGATTGCAATTTTTTCTGTGAATGTCGATCAACAATTTTACCCACCTGAATGAAACCAGGCAGAAGCACAGCTCTCTTTTGGTTCTCAGAAGATACTCCGAGAGAAGCCAAAACATCAATGCTGTCTACTACGATTGCATTGTCTCCAATCACATCTTCAAACTCGACTCCTGAAAATTCGATCACAGTATCAATGCGATAATATTTCTGCGGCTCGTACAAATAAGCCATACCAATATTCTTTGCAAGAATTTGAATGTATGCTTCCTGATTTTGTCCCCAAGCAACAGGCAATTTAAAGTCGACATCCATCCCAATTCCCAGCCCTTGACTAAAACTTTGAGACTCGCGCATGCTCAACTCTCCGTCCATGGTTAACGTTACATCCTGTCCGTCGGTGCTTTGTGCTATTTCAAAATCACGAAAGCTTCCAGACATGTAGTTGTTCATGTTGTAGAGATTGAAGCTCATACTCGATTTAGAGACATTGTCAATGAAACCAACTCCAATTTTCTGTACGGAAGAAAAGGTTAAATCCATTCCTGACATCTCCATGGTATCTCCTACGTAGCGATCATTTCCATAAAAAACCAAGCCGTAGGCATCATCAGAATAAATTCCTCCACCAAAAGCCATTGTTCCCGCTTTGAAGGTCATTCCCCAATTGCGTTTCTTGAACAATTTGATGTCGTAATTTCTATATTCAACTTCAGACGAGAAATAACCTCCCACTCGGTTCAAACCTTTGTGGCGAGCATCTGAAGCATCTTTAATATCCGAAGAAATCAGTCCACCGAAAAGAAATTTCGAGAATAACTGATTTTGCAAGGCTGACCCAGCATAATCAACACCACCCGAAACAATGATTTCTTGTGATCTTGGTAAGGTGTCGTATTGAACGGGCAACAACTGTGCACTCGTTACCTGACTAACGAAAAGCGCTCCAATAAACGCTAAAATATGTTGTGATTTCTGTTTCAAACTAGAATTGGTTTTCAGTGGTAAAACGCGTACGTAATTTCACTCCTAGAAATGCTCCAGCAGGAATTTGAAATTGTTCATTTGTTGAAGTTGAAGGATTCGGAGTACTAAAAGTGGATTCCACAATAATGTACTTAATCGTTTCCAAATCATCTAGTACCTCCTCGCTTAGGATCCATTTTACGTCAGAGTCACGTACTTTCAACCCCGTTGACGCATCGATACTTCCGTATTCTGCAGATTCGATTATATCGCTTCCTACGATCGTATGGATTACTGCCTTATTTGCATTCAGCAAGTGCAATTTCACATTTCCTGCAATCGGGAAGGCGTTCTTCGCTTTCAATAATAATTCACCTTTGGTTACCCGTGCGGTGGTCGACGTTTGTATAAGATCAACTGGGAAGGTATCGCGTACTTTCAAATCATCCATTCCCACCGACAACGGTAAGTTTGCTTCTACCCGAACTTTAAAACGCGAATCAGGATAAATTTCATCCGATCCAGCAGAGACATTTCCCCATGGGTTGATTTCCACTTTGTATCCAGCCTCGTACTTTCGCCCCAAATTCTCAATGAACGCTTCCATGTTGCTATTACCTGGATCGAATACAATCTCTTTCAGCGAAGGATTAATCCCACTCCATCCACCAGTCGCAGGATTCAATGTGAATGCCGTTCCAATTTGAGGATGATCCAATTCAACGATTGTTCCGGAAGCATTTTCACTCGATAAACCCGTTAGCAAACCAGTAGCTCCCACTTTCACACCGTTTTCAATTTCAAACTTGATCGTAGAACCTGGAATATCGATGGAGCCTGATTCCACCAAATCCATTAATTCCAAATGAAAATCTGTTGTATCAGAAAGAATCTGGTTTCCGAAATACCCTCTAGCATAAGCAAGTTCGATTCCTCGGAGTCCCACATCTACCTTTACAATGTGACTATTTGTCAGCGTAACAGCTGGACCATTTGGATCGGAAGTCACGGTTACTTTCGACGTTAAAATATTTCGTTCGTTTCCATTTATCCCCATCAAATCAAACGAATAGTCCGAGAGATCAATAGAAGTACTCACCACTCCAGGATTGGCAATTGTTCCCGCATCGGCAATGATATCTTCACTGAACGGAACGCCATTTTTCGTCACTCCAACCAGTTGAACATTGAAAATAGCTTTGGTTTCCACTGGGTTCTTCACAGTGATATCCAAAAAGCCTTTTCGAGCGATAATTTGCTTTAGCTCGACATCCGCGAAACCTAAGTCATTTTCAGACTCTTCGTTGAAGAAGGTATAATTTGGCGGAACGTTGATAAACGCGAAATTGATTCCAAAATTCTTGTTGATTACAGTATCCGGAATCGTCAAGACATCATTCACACCTCTATCCAAAAGCGTTCGATGAAGATCCACTACGTAGTAGCCTGAAACATCAGACAAGGTAGAGTCATTCACCAGATTGTGTAAAGACAGGGAGTCATCAATAATTGGGGCACTCCAATCAGTTTCCCACACCGTGTTTTCTTTCTTACAGCTCGTGAATAGTAGCGTAAAAGTTAGAAAAATTAATAGGTAGTTTCGCATAGTAGTATAGACGATTAAGTTAACTAATTGGTTGGGCTACACCTTTTCGAGGATAGTTGCATATCCTTGCCCCACACCAATACACATGTTCACCAAGGCATATTTCTTATTCGTTTCTTGCAATTGGATGGCTGCAGAGTTTAAGATTCGCGCTCCTGTCATCCCGAGTGGATGCCCAAGCGCAATCGCTCCACCATTTGGATTGATACGAGGATCATTATCGGCTACTCCCATTTTTCGCGTACATGCCAAGGTTTGTGCAGCAAAGGCCTCATTCATTTCCAAAATATCCATTTGATCGAGTGTTAAACCAGATCGTTTCAATACTTTCTCTGAAGCGTAAACAGGTCCTATCCCCATAATTCGAGGCTCAACCCCTGCCACTGCAGCACCCACGATGCGCGCGATTGGGTTTAAGTTGTATTTCTTTACGGCATCCTCTGAAGCAATTAACAAAGCCGCAGCTCCATCATTCAAACCTGAAGAATTTCCAGCTGTTACTGAACCATCTTTCTTGAAAGCAGGTCGTAAACCGGCGAGTGCTTCAATGGTAGAATTTGGTCGGATAAATTCATCGTTTTCAAAAATGATCGGATCTTTCTTGCGCTGTGGAATCGAAACTGAAACAATTTCTTTAGCCAAACGTCCCGACTGTTGAGCCGCTGCTGCTTTTTGTTGAGACCACAGTGCGAATTGATCCTGTGCCTCACGCTCAATTCCGTACATCTCTACCAAGTTCTCTGCTGTTTGTCCCATTCCATCTGTCCCGTACAATTCTTCCATTTTCGGGTTGATGAAACGCCATCCAAACGAAGAGTCATGCATTTGAGCATCACGGCCAAAAGGTTTCGAAACTTTTGAGATCACCCATGGCCCACGCGTCATGTTTTCAACCCCACCAGAAATGTACAAATCTCCAGCACCATCTTTGATGGCACGCGCCGCATTGATCGTAGACGCCATACCTGAGGCACACAATCGGTTTACCGTTTCTCCCCCAACTTGCCACGGCAATCCAGCTAGAAGTCCAGCCATTCGAGCGACATTACGGTTATCTTCACCTGCCTGATTCGCACACCCCAACAACACATCCTCAATTTCCATTGGATCAATCGATGGATTTCTTTCTATCAATGTTTTGATTGTTAACGCTGCTAAATCGTCCGGACGAACCGCTGATAAAGTTCCTCCAAAATTTCCAATCGGAGTTCTAACTCCATCTACTATATATACTTGTTTTGACATGTCGATTATTTGAGGGTTAAAGGTAACAACCTGATTTCGATTTTAAAATTTTCTTCGGAACTCTTTTGGGACATGAACAGGATGCGATGTGGACAAATGCTGCTGTAGGAAGAAATCCTAAACCCTAACCTAAAACATTCATTATCAAATCAAATAAACTAGAATGCCCTACATTGCAGAAAAAATATTTCGGGTATTGTTGAAAACTTCCACCCAGACTTAGGCACAAAGTTTGTAATTTGTAGACTCGAATTAAAAAAACCAATACAAACCATGAGTCTTAACAAACCATTTCTGTTTGCCATTTTTGCCGTGGCAATCAGTTCGACTTCCTTTGCTCAACTGGAAGAACTCACACCCGAAGAACAAGCATACCGGGATTCCATTCAAGCGCTGAATGAAGACAACGCCGCTATTGCGAGTAGTCAAGAAGCGTACAACCGCGGAGTCGAGCTTTTCGGGCAAGAAAAATACGGACCTGCTATTCAAGAATTCAAAAAATCCATTGAGTTTGACCCTAAGTTTACAGCTGCCTATTACAACAAAGGCGTAGCCGAAAACAAAGCGGAAAAATACAACGATGCCGTTAAGACGCTTTCAACATTGATTGAATTAAAAGGAGACTACTCGAAAGCATTCTTTCAACGTGGTTTGGGTTATCAAGGATTGAACGAATACCCGAAAGCCGAAGAGGATTATGAAAAATCCATCAAATTGGACGCAACGAATCCGAAAGCATATTACAATTTTGGGACGCTCCGTTTTCTTCAGAAAGATTACGAAGGTGCGGTAAACTACTTTTCTAAAACCATTGAATTGGATAAGGAAAATGTAAATGCGTACAACGACAGAGGGTCATCTTATCGTATGATGGGACAATACCCGAAAGCCATTTCTGATTACGAAACAGCTATTTCGAAGAACCCGAATTTAGCTTTCGTATTGAACAATCTAGGCACAACAAAATCAAAAACAAAAGACTACAAAGGAGCACTGGCAGCCTTCAATAGAGCAATTTCTATCGATGCAAACTTCCACCTTGCTTACAATAATCGTGGTGTTGTACAAATGAATCAAGGTCGATTGGATGATGCAGAGAAAGATTTCAAAAAAGCCTTATCGATTCAATCCGATTACGCACCAGCTGCATCAAACTTGAGCGCTATTTACTTCAAGAAAAAAGAATACAAAAAAGCGTTAGAGCACGCGAATAAAGCCGTAAACATGGACAAGAACAATGCTGCCGCATACGTAAACCGTGCCAATGCAAAGGAAATGACGCGAGACATGATTGGAGCTTGTGAAGATTGGCTTAAAGCGAAAGAACTCGGATCGGAAGCTGGAAAAAAATACTACGCAGAAAACTGCGCAAACTAATTGAATCGAACCATGAAATATATAGTTACACTCATCACATTGACATTCGGGTTAATGACCTTTGCTCAGAATGTTGAATTTAAATCCTCCAATTTCAAAGATGACAAAGACGGATACAAAGCGGCCGTTGATGCGATCAAAACGGGAGACGAGTTCTTCGAACTCGGAAACGAAGCTGTTTTTGCCGTTCAAAGCCCAGGAGCTAATTTCGCATTAGCGCTTCGCGAGTATGAAAAAGCTCAAAAATTCAATCCGAACAATGCCGAATTGAATTACAAAATTGGAGTCTGTCATGCCAACAGTTCAGACCGAGAAAAGTGCATTCCTTATTTGAAAACCGCACACAAACTCGACCCTGAATGTAATCCATTTCTGAACTATTACTATGGTTATGCACTTCAGTTGGATGGAGATTTCTCAGAAGCGAAAAAAGCGTACGAAGCCTTCGCAGCAAGCTACAAAAACGCTGATGACTTTTCGAAGTTCGTGAGCAAACGAAAAAAGGAATGTCAAATTGCAACAAATGCAGTAGCAAGTCCTGTGCGTGCTTGGGTAGACAACGTGAAAGAATTGAACACACCTCAAAACGAGTATGGTCCATCCGTTTCTACCGATGGTGCAGAATTAATTCTTACCTCGAACCGTCCGAATGGACATACCCCAAATGAATTGGGCGGATACGATGACGACATCTACACTTCGACGCTTTCCAACGGAAAATGGTCAAAACCAAAAGCAATCAAAGGTCCAGTAAATACGGAAAGTGACGACGTTTCGAACAATTTAAGCTATGACGGAACAAAACTCTTAATGCACCGTGTGGTAGATGGACAATGTGATATTTTTGAAAGTCAATTGAGAGGTGCTGACTGGACGGCTCCAGAAAAATTAGCCGCTTCCATTTCCTCTAATCGTGCGAATGAGCGTTTCGCATCGTATAGTGCCGACGGGTGGAGTATTTATTTCAACCGAGACAATGCCAATCGTTCAAATGGTTACGAAGTAATGTACAGTAGTATGCAGAGTAAAATTCAGAAGAATTATATGGCTGCTCAAATGATCTCTACCATCAATAGTAAATTCAACGAAGGACCAGTTTATGTGCATTTAGATGGTGAAACGATGTACATCGCTTCCGAAGGAGATGGTTCTTTGGGAGGATACGATATTTTCGTTTCCGAAAACATCAATGGAACATGGTCGGAGCCAAAAAACTTAGGATATCCGATTAACACACCGTATGATGACTTCTTCTTTTCTGCTACGGCAAATGGAAAATACGCCTATATCGCATCGAATCGCGCTGGTGGACAAGGTGGATACGACATTTACAAGGTAACTTTCTGGGGACCAGAAAAAGAGCCTGTAACTGCAACCGAAGATTACTTGTTGGCTTCTATCGTGAATCCAATTCAAGACAATTCCATTGAAGAATCGGTAACTGTAAAGAAGAAATCATTTACCGTATTCAAAGGAATTACGATTGATGCGATTTCGAGAAAACCCGTTGAAGCAGAAATTGAAATCACCGACAACACTTCAGGAAAAGTCATCGAAACCTTTACCACAAACAGTGCTACTGGAAAGTTCATTATCACCCTGGCATCTGGAAAGAACTACGGTATTGCCGTGAAGGCGGAAGGATACCTCTTCCATTCGGAAAATTTCGATATTCCTAAGGGAAGTTCTGACAACTTGGTGAATAAAGTAATTGAATTGAAGAACATTAAAATTGGAAGTAAAATTGCGCTCCGTAACATCTTCTTCGATACAGGGAAATCAATCTTGAGATCAGAATCC
>JBFHGY010000087.1:0-8751 GCA_041582905.1 Crocinitomicaceae bacterium
ATGAGTTTGAACGTGATTCGCGAAAACCATGATTTTTACACCGAAATCCTCCAGCACAAACACAGCTCAATGCTGGAATGGATTATTATTTTACTGATCTTATTCGAGGTCGCACATATTTTTATCAAATAAAATGGAACAACCAATTAGAAACTTCATCAAGAACCACTACAAACACTTCAACGCTGCCTCATTGGTAGATGCAGCTGAAGGATATGAAAAACACCTAGAAGACGGAAAGAAAATGCTTATTTCTCTAGCTGGAGCTATGAGTACAGCAGAGCTGGGAATTTCCTTAGCAGAAATGATTCGTCAGGATAAAGTGCATATTATTTCGTGTACTGGAGCCAATTTGGAAGAGGACATCATGAACCTTGTAGCGCACAACAGTTATGAGCGCGTACCTAACTATCGAGATTTGACTCCAAAAGAAGAGTGGGATTTGTTGGAGCGCGGATTGAACCGTGTTACAGACACATGTATTCCAGAAGAAGAGGCATTTCGCCGTTTGCAGAAGCATATCTTCGATATCTGGAAAAGCGCAGAAGACAAAGGAGAACGTTACTTTCCACACGAATTTATGTACCAAATGCTTTTATCAGGAGTGTTGGAGCAATACTACGAGATTGATCCGAAAAACTCATGGATGCTCGCTGCAGCCGAAAAGAACATTCCAATCGTAGTGCCCGGATGGGAAGACTCAACGATGGGTAATATCTTCGCTTCATACTGTATGAAAGGAGAGCTTAAGGCAAGTACGATGAAATCTGGAATTGAATACATGATGTGGCTCGCCGATTACTATACCGAAGCTGCTGGAACAGACGGAATTGGTTTCTTCCAAATCGGTGGTGGAATTGCAGGAGACTTCCCTATCTGTGTTGTGCCTATGTTGTACCAAGATATGGAACGAACAGACACGCCATTTTGGAGTTACTTCTGTCAAATTTCAGATTCTACAACAAGTTATGGATCGTATTCTGGAGCCATTCCAAACGAAAAAATTACGTGGGGGAAATTAGACATCGACACTCCGAAATTCATCATTGAATCGGATGCAACGATCGTGGCACCCCTTATTTTCCAATACTTACTCGAAGGGAAATAATCCTTCGTCAATAAAAGAGAGAGCCAGTAGACCTCTCCACTATTCAGAAACAAATCGGGAATGTATCTGAATGGGAGCCTCTGACCTTCGGGTTGGAGGCTTTTCATTTTTCCGAAAGTCCCATCCAAATCAACACCAGCCAAAACAAGCCCTTCAACAGGAAAAACAGAAAGCCTAACCAGCCCACTCGTTTTAGCCAATTCCTTCGTTTAGACATCCGTTTAATTGTGAGATTGAAAAGTTCAAAACTATCCGAATATGGAGCGAGTCACAATACCAAAAAGAAGGTATTCGAAACTCAACCGACCTCATCTGACTCAATAAATCAACTCTGAGACTACCATAAACAGGGTATTTTTCACTCTTATTTAAAATTAGTCTAAATAAAATTAAGCTAGATCAAATTGCGTCAATTACGTTTGTGGAAAATGTCACAATTACAAAAAATGAAGAATCAAGTTATCAATTTACTCCTTGTTCTAGGAATATCAAGTACAGCATTTGCACAAGACAACAAACTCGAAAAAGACCGCCAGGCGATCAAAAGTATGTGTGGTTGTTATGAAGTAGGATTCAATTTCGCGGAAACGTTTTCTTACTCAGAAGATTCGACCTACACACCGTCAAAAGTGAAGCATGCTGGAGCTCTCGAATGGGCAGAACTCATCGAAGACTCCGAAGGAAAAATGGTGATTCAACATTTATTGATTGTTGGTCATGACACGAACCAAATGGTGATTAAACATTGGCGACAAGATTGGCTGTACGAAAATACGGACTTCTACATGTACAATGCCGACAACCAATGGACGTTTGAGCAAAAAACAGCGAAGGATGTAAAAGGTCAATGGACACAAAAGGTATATCAAGTAGATGATAGTCCACGCTACGAAGGTTCGTCTTCTTGGGTACACGTAGACGGAAGAAGTTTCTGGGATAATACGACAACGGCTCCCTTACCACGACGTGAGTATACGCAGCGAAGTGACTACAACTTGACATTACGCCGAAACCGCCATGAAATCATTGAAAACGGATGGATTCACGACCAAGACAATGACAAAATCCTTCGTGAAGCAGGAAAAGAGGACGTTCTTATTGCCCAAGAAAAAGGATACAATACCTACATCAAAGTAGCTGATTCTAAGTGCCAAGCTGCACAAAAATGGTGGGTCGACAACAAAGCATTCTGGGCTGAAGCACGCCAGGCATGGGACGATGTCTACGGTCGTGGTAAAAACCTTGAACTCGCAACAAAAGTGGACGGAAAACATCTCTACGAAGCACTTTTCGGAATGGATGTAAGCGAAAGCAAAAAGATCAAGAAAACCATCAAATCTTTCGTCAAGTAGTTGCTCCATGAAGACATTTATTTTATTTCTTGCCCTCGCTTTCTTCTCCATCTCTTTTGGTCAATCGGAGAACGTATTCATCGAACGTAGTTATTGGAAAAAGCAACCAACGCTGGAACAAGTTCAGGCGGATATTAAGGCAGGAAACGATCCTTCCGCGTTCAACGAACACAAATTTGATGCAGTGACTTGGGCGATTCTGGAAGATGCGTCCTCAGAAATCATTTGGTTGCTTTTGAGTCAAGATGGAAACGGAGTGGACAAACGTGCTCACGACGGTAGAACTCCCGTCTTTTGGGCTGCCTACAAAAACAACGTTGAATTGATGAAAGCATTGATTGAAAAAGGCGCTAGCACCGATCTTCTCGACAGTCATGGATACAGCGTAGTCAATTTCGCCGCAAACACAGGGCAAATCAATCCTGAGCTCTATGATTTGTGTATTTCCAAGGGAGCCAATTTGAAAAAAGAACGAACTTCCGATGGCGCTACGCCCCTTCTTTTGATTCTTCCTCATCTCCAATCCGCCGACATGATCTCCTATTTCACGTCCAAAGGACTTAAACTGGAAGAAACAGATAATGATGGGAACAATGCCTTCGTATATGCGGCTAAGTCAGGTAATTCCTTTATTCTGAATTACCTCTTAGACGCTGGTCTTTCTCCTCACGCAAACAATGATGCCGCCGTGTTATTCGCTAGCAAAGGAATGCGTGGCACAAGCATTCCGGTAGAAACGTTTATCTATCTAAAAAGTAAAGGACTGAACATGGGGGCAACTGATTCCGAAGGAAGAAACGCGCTCCACTTTTTAGCCAGTCGAAATAAAGATCCAGAAGTATTCGAGTTTTTCTTGAAAGAAGGATTAAGTCTAAATCGGAAGGACGCAAACGGACAAACGCCCTACTTCAATGCTTTCGAAAATAACACTCCTGAAATCATTGCTCTTCTTCTTCCAAAGGAAAAAGTGACAGAAAAAATGAATGCTGAAGGAGAAAATGTCATTCATATCGCAGCAAAACGCGGCAATGCAGAAGTTCTGAAACTAGCATTAACAGCAGAAAATGAGATCGATGGCATGAGTGAAATTGGACTTGCTCCACTTCACATTGCAGCAATGAAATCAACAGATTTTGAATTGATCGAACTCTTACTCAACGCTGGAGCTGACAAAACCCTTCAAACACCTTTCGAAGAAACAGCCTTTGATTTAGCCATGGAAAACACGTGGCTAAAAGACAAAACGCGTGTCAAAACACTTTTAAAATAAACACATGAAATCCATAATCAAATTCACCACAGCCATTGCGCTACTTACTCTTCTTTTTTCATTTACCAGCACAGCTGAAAAGAAGGTTAAATGTCTCATCCAAATGGACAACTACACAGGTGAAGGTGCTTACATTATCGTTTCCCTCATCAACCCACAAGGGAAGTATGAACAAACAGTATATGTGCACGGGAAAGACGATGAATGGTATCATGAATTGACGAACTGGTGGAAATTCTATGGGAAAAAGAAAACCCGTCTCGACGGAATAACGGGAAGTACCATTGCTGGTGGAGAACGCGCTATGAGCGTATTCAAAATTGATGCATCAAAAATTGGAAAAGGATACAAATTGCGCTTTGAATCTGCCGTAGAAGCTAAGAACTATCATTGTCCCGATGTCGAATTTGCCTTAACAACAGCTAATCTTCAAAAAAAGTACAACGGTAAAGGCTTTATCCGATATGTTCGTCTTCTGCCTCAATAAAACCATTTCATGATTCGATCCTACTGGAGAAAAGCACACTTGCTGCTTGCCCTCGTCGCTTCTTTGTTTCTTATCGTTACAAGCTTAACTGGCATTATCTTATCCTTCGAGCCCGTTTCAAATCGCCTGCACGAAAGTCACATTAGAAACACCGAAGACGGATCACTCGGATCGATCATTCATACCCTAGAAGAGCAATATCTCGAAGTCATTGAACTGAAGGTAGACGAAAACCAATTATTGACAGTATCCGTTATTGATGACGAAGGTGAGTTTCGGACCTTTCATACAAATCCAACCACAGGAAAAGAGGTCCAAACAGCCTATGATGAAGCTTGGCTTTTTTCCTTTTCGCGCACACTTCACCGCTCCTTGTTTTACGGAAATACAGGGAGACTCATCATCGGAATAACGGCATTTCTGCTGTTTTTTATTGCTATTAGTGGGATTATCCTTGTAGCAAAACGTCAATTGAGATTCAGAAAATTCTTTTCAAAGATCACAAAGGACAATCCCGACAGTTATTGGCACATCGTTGTGGGAAGATGGAGCTTTCCATTGCTTCTCATCATTGCACTCACAGGAACGATTTTATCGCTTGAACGTTTTGAATTTTTTCCAGAAGAAACAGAAATCAAGCATGCGATTAATTTTGATGAACTAACAGACCATCCTCAAGTTGAAAAAGATCAATTCGAACTCTTTCAATCCATTCAACTTCAAGACATCGAATGGGTACAATTCCCCTTTTCACCAGATGTCGAGGACTATTTTCATGTTCGATTAACAGACAGGGAAATCATTATCAACCAATTCAATGGATCCATTATCAGTGAAAAAGAAATTGATCCATCACAGCAATTTCAAACACTCGTCTTCAACCTGCATACAGGAAAAACGAGTTGGATTTGGTCGTTCATTCTTGGTCTCGCCTCATTGAGTATCCTGTTTTTCATGTTTACGGGAATTCGGATTTTCTTGAAGCGAAGAAAACGAAAAACGGGAGGTCAGAACATCTATTCCAGAGATGAATGCACCGTCATTATTTTAGTCGGATCGGAAGGCGGAAAAACTTCATTGCGTGCGAAGTCGGCATTCGACCAGCTCGTGCGGCAAAACGTAAAAGTCTATATTGACGAACTGAACAATTATCAGCGCTATGCATGTATGGAGCACCTGTTGATTTTCACTTCCACCTACGGTGATGGTCAAGCGCCTTCAAATGCGTATCTATTTCCACAAAAATTAGCAACGATTCATCAACCATTAGATTTCACCTATTCCGTTGTTGGATTTGGCTCTATCGATTACCCTCAATTCTGTCAATTCGCGAAAGATGTGGATGAATTACTTCTTTCACAGGCAAAAAAGACGATAGACATTGCAACGATCAACAAGCAATCCTCAGAAGATGTAAACCTGTGGGGAAAAGCTTGGTCGAATGCAATGAATCTTTCACCTCTCCTCTTTGATCAAACACCACCGAAGACAGAAAAGGAAGAAACCTTCTTGTTCTACGTCACAGGAACTACTGCAGAAAAGAAATCACCTGAAAGCTCGTTTCAACTTACTTTAACGAGTCCTGACACTTCCTATCAAGCAGGAGATTTGCTGGTGATCCAACCAAAATCAGATGAGCGAGAACGGTACTACTCCATTGGGAAAAATCATGCCGGAGACCTCTTCTTATCCGTTAAGTTGCATGAACACGGCATGTGTTCGAATTACCTAAATTCATTGGCCTCAGGAGACGTTCTCAATGCACACATACAGGAAAACAAAGACTTTCATCTTCCAGAAAAGGCGTCAAAAATAATTTGCATTGCCAACGGAACAGGCATCGCTCCCTTCATCGGAATGGCTTTTGAAAATGAGCAGAAAAAACGGTTGGATCTGTATTGGGGAGGAAGATCACAAGACGATCTGAACAACTACCTCAACGAAATAGAACATGCACAATCCATAGGACAATTGGCTTCGTTTCAGTTCGCTCTTTCTAGGGAAACAACCCATGACTATAGGTATGTCCAGGATTTAATCGAACTCAATAAGAACTCGATAGCGCAATCACTCTCCGACGGAGCTGTTTTGATGATTTGTGGATCGATTGCTATGCGAAATGATGTATTGAAATTACTCCGATCCATCTGTTCAACAAACCTATCCAAACGCTTGGAAGATTTTGAAATGAATGGACAAATTCGTGTAGATTGTTACTGATCGAAGAAGAAATTCCTACCGTGTTTAGGGTATTTTGCAGAGAAGCACTGAAAAGTACACCACTTCATTCAGCGCAATAACTCACTCAAACACAACAGGTAACACAATGACATTATTTAGAATCATTCTAAATACCAAGAAAGTGGTATTGTCAAAACCTCGCTACACGCTGAAATTTGCAAGAAAAAAAACGATGAAGACACATTTACTTTTTACCCTCATATTTAGCTCCAGTCTCGCTGCAACAGCTCAGCAAGTTGAAGACTCCATTGAAATGCTTCCGGGTTACACCAACGAATCTTATTACAGCTTGGCGAATGACGAGCAGTTGAACATTGATAACACTAACTGGGACATCGCCTTCGATCTTAGCGGATTCGGAGCTTCCGTGAGAACAAACGAACATGTAGCAACAGAAGTGTACGTTTATCCAAATGGAACAGATTGGACAACAGTAGACACCACAGGAATGAACTGGAGTTCGATGCACAATAGCGAAACAACATGGTCGGTTGGTGCTTTCGATCAGTCGATTAATTCTTCTAACCCATTTGATATTGGTTGGGGAGTCTACAATCCCGTAAATCATCAAATTGTAGGAGATTCCATTCACATTGTGAAGTTATCCAATGGGACCTACAAAAAACTTCAAATTCAAAGTTTGATTTCAGGAGTATACGCGTTTAGACACGCAGATTTGAATGGAGCAAATGAGATAAATGCTACCATCACAAAAGCTGATTACACCGATAAGAATTTTGTCTATTACTCGATCGTCAATGACATGATTATCGACAGAGAACCAAGCAATACTTCGTGGGATCTCGTTTTCACGAAATACGTGAGTGAAGTTGCTCCAGGGATGAACTACGGCGTGACCGGCGTCTTGACAAATAATGGCGTTTATGTTCGTGAAGCAAGCGGAATTGATCCAAATTCTGCCAACTTCTACGATTTTGCAATTGATTCAGTCATCAACGTAATTGGATACGATTGGAAATCATTCAACATGACCACGTACATGTACGACATCGCACCTGATCTATCTTACTTCGTACAGGATCAAGCTGGAGACATTTGGCATTTGATTTTTACACGCTTTGAGGGAAGCTCAACGGGAAAAGTGGTATTCACGAAGGAGAAAGTATCCTCAGCAAATGTGGAAGAGATTCAAGACATTACTTCTTTTGGCATCTACCCAAATCCAGCAAAAGATCATGCCAACTTGGTATTCAATAGCTCTTCGGATGAAGTGCACATTTCGATTACCAATATCGAAGGAAAAGTTGTGTTTAATGAATCGATCAGTGAGACAGGATTCATTCACTACCCAATTACCACAAGTGAATTCAAAGCGGGTACGTACTTCGTACAGTTAACTACTCGCAACGGTATTACACGAAAAAAGCTCCTTGTTCAGTAGTAGTTTCTGAATAATTGTTAGTCAGAGTTCCCCGCAGGCACAACGGGGAGCTCTTTTCTTGAAAGTTAAACGTGTATCGAAAATTCACAGGATAGACTCCGTGAATTTTTGATTTAAAGTTCCTCCAAAATGAAACACTTCTTCTCTATTCTCTTTTTCTGCGTTTTTGCCATGTACGGACGAACTCAAACGACATTTCAATTCAATGATGAAGCAAACGAGTCCATTGTCGGAGTTAAACTCACCGTCGTTAGTTTGGACAAAACCGTTTTGTTTCGAGCAATCAGTGATGATGAGGGGAACATAAACTGGGATAGCACTTCGCACACTGCGCCCGTTCGATTAATTGCGAAAATGACCAGTTTCAATACCATCGACACCGTGTTGACGCTTCAACGAGAAATGACATTCGTCATGCGCTTGGATGCATTGGAACAAGACGAAGTGATCGTTACGGCTCAATACGGAACAAGCACTGTTGAAAATTCCGTTCATCGCGTTAAAGTCATTGACAGAACCAAAATAGATGCCATGGGCGCGGTTAACCTGAAAGATGTTCTCACCAATGAATTAGGCGTTCGATTGGCGCAAGACAACATTCTAGGAAGCAGCATGACCTTGCAAGGCGTTTCTGGTGAAAACGTAAAAATCTTGATCGACGGTGTGCCCGTAGTCGGACGACTCGATGGAAATATCGACTTGAGTCAAATCAACTTGCAAGAAATTGAACGCATCGAGATTGTGGAAGGCCCACTTTCCGTGAATTATGGAACCAATGCCTTGGCGGGCGTCATCAATCTCATTTCTAAAAAGCCTAATCACCGACGAATCAGTGGTTCTTTGATGAAGTATTACGAGAGTATTGGTCACTTCAACCTTACAGGTAACATC
>JBFHGY010000088.1:0-8635 GCA_041582905.1 Crocinitomicaceae bacterium
CCAGCTGCCGCTGCTGATAACTATATCGTTAAATTGTCGAATAGTGACTTCGTGACATTCTTGGATTTGACATTGGAAAACACATCGACAAGTTACGGACGCGTTATGGATATTTCAGGAGGTTCTGATAACAACCACTTCGAAAATTGTCACTTCCGTACAACGAGTTCTTCAAGTACGTCGACATTCTACGCAGTAATTTACTCGGCCAACTCAAATGACAACAATAACATGTTCCTTAACAATACTGTTGAAGGAGGAAGTTATGGTCTATACTGGTACGGTAATGGAACAACTGATCTTGAATCGGGAACAGTATTCCAAGGAAACACATTCCTAGATAACTATTATTATGGTGCGCGTCTAGAAAGACAAGATGCAATCGTATTTGACGGAAACATGACAGTAGGAGAATCAAGCTACACGGGTTCACGTTTCGCGTTGTACTTCAATTACTGTGATAACGGCGCGATGATTATGAACAACGTAGTCAGCGGAACAGCTACTACAGGTTGGGTATACGGAATTTACTTCATCAACAGTGATGCGAATTCAGCGAATCACGCAAAAGTATACAACAACATGGTACAAGTAGGAAGCAGTGGTAGTACATCTACGTTCTACGGAATCTACTTGTCGAACACTGGTTTTGCTGATGTTGAGCACAACTCGGCATTCATATCTGAAGGAGGAAGTTCATCTCGTGCGTTCTATGGAACAAGCGGTGGAGCGAACACGCTTACAAATAACATGTTCGTAAACTATACAGCAGGATACGCAATCTACTTGGCAAGTAACTATACAGTTACTGAGTCTGATTACAACTTGTTCCACTCACCAAGTGGTAACTTAGGTTACTTCTCAAGTGCAAACCAAGCTGTTTTGGCAGATTGGCAAGCGGCTACTGGAGGTGATGCAAATAGTGTTGATATGGATCCAATGTTCCACTCAACGTATGACCTTCACGTATGTAATGAAGCAGTTGCTGGATTGGGAACTCCGATTGCAGGAATCACAATGGATGTTGACGGACAAGGTAGAGATGCTGCTACTCCAGATATGGGAGCAGATGAATTCTCTCCACTTTCAACAAACTTCTTGGGTGCTGATATCGAAATTTGTACAGGTGAAGTAGTTACGTTGTCTGCAGGTGCTCCTTCAGATATGATCATGTGGTCAACTGGAGACACTACAATGACAATCGACGTGTCAACTGCTGGAACGTACTCTGTTGATATCACTAGCGTTTGTGGTACAGGTGCTGATACAGTTGTAGTAACGCAATCGGCAATCAACTACACAGATTTCTTAGTAGCAGACTCTCTTGAGTTCTGTGCTGGAGGAAGCGTATTATTGTACTCTAACGGAATGTACGATTCTTACACTTGGACAGGTGGATCAACGAACGATTCTTTGACAGTTACAACAGGTGGAACATATACATTGGATGTTGCTGATGCATGTGGTACTGGTTCTCAAACAGTGACAATCGATGAAAACGATGTGCCAGGTGCTAACTTCTCATGGACAAACTCGTATGTAACAGGATTGTTCACGAACACAACTACATCGGCTGGATCTAGCGCAACTTACGCATGGGACTTCGGTGATGGTTCTGGAACTTCTTCTGATGAAAACCCATCTTACGTATACAGTGCTGCGGGTACTTACTACGTAACGTTGACAGTGACGAACGCTTGTGGAACGAACACTTACGGTGATTCAGTTACATTGACAACAGTTGGGTTAGAGGAAATCGCTGGATTGGGTACAATCGCAGTATATCCAAACCCATCAAATGGAATCTTCCAATTGGATGTAAACTTCAACGAGGCAGCGAACCTTGACATCGTTGTTGTAGACATGCTTGGAAAAGAAGTAGCAATGAAACAAATCAACGCTGCAAATGGAGTACACTCTGATGTTATTGACTTGACAACAGACGCTCCAGGTGTTTACTTCTTGAAAGTAATTTCTGATAACAATACCATCTCGACACAAGTCTTGGTGAAGAAGTAATCAGAACTGAATAAATTTAAGCCCTGTCTTATCCTGATGATCATCGGGATATAGACAGGGCTTTTTGTTTTTAGAATTTTTGCTACCGATGTTAAAAAAGAAGTATCTTTGTGAAAAATTCGAAAAATGAACGTTTTCAAGTTTGGTGGAGCTTCCGTAAAAGACGCGGATGCAGTGAAAAATGTACTGAGCATTCTCCGACTGTATGATGGTAAAAAATTGGGCGTAGTCATCTCTGCAATGGGGAAAACGACGAACGCAATGGAATCAATTGTGGAAGCATTGTGGAAACGCGATGAGGTGTCGTTTAAGAGCCTTGTAGAAGAGCGTCGTGCATTTCACATGGATATCATGAATGATCTGTTCAAAAGTGACCAGGATGCGATTTACCAAATGATCAATACGGATTTTGATGCATTGCTCGCAAAGTTCAATGATCCAGTTCCAGATAATTTTGATTTCGAATACGATCAAATTGTATCGTTGGGGGAAGTCCTTTCTACGAAAATCGTTACTGCTTACGTTCAACAAGAAGGTGTAGCAGCCAAATGGATGGATGCACGAAAGCTCATTCGAACAGATCGAGATTATCGTCAGGCTGAACTCGATTGGGAGAAAACCACAGCAAATTTCCAAGAACGATTCATGCCCGAATTCGAAGAAAACAATGTGCTGATAACACAAGGTTTTGTCGGTCACACTTCCGAAGGGTTTACCACAACTTTAGGACGTGAAGGGTCCGATTTTTCGGCGGGAATAATTGCTTACTGCTGCAATGCGGAAGATGTCACAATTTGGAAAGATGTTCCTGGAATGTTGAATGCCGATCCGAAATGGTTCGATAACACGGTGAAATTGGATCAGATTTCGTTCAAAGAGGCCATTGAATTGGCATACTACGGAGCGTCTGTTATTCACCCGAAAACGATCAAACCTCTTCAAAACAAAGAAATTCCCTTGTACGTGAAGTCGTTTATTCAACCAGAAGAAGCAGGAACGGTTATTCAATCGTCTACAGAAGCGGATCACTTAGTGCCATCGTTTATTTTTAAGTTGAATCAAATTTTATTCTCTTTCACACCGAAAGATTTTTCCTTTCTCGTAGAGAAAAACCTCAGTCATATCTTCGACCTACTGGCGCAGGCCAATGCGAAAATCAACATCATGCAGAATTCAGCCTTGGATTTTTCTGTTTTGCTGGATGCCGATAAAGTGTCAATTGATCGAATTTTGGAATTGTTCTCAAACGATTATCAAGTAAAATTCAACGAGGGACTGGAATTGGTTACGATTCGCCATTACGATCAAGCGACGATTGACCGTGTGACAGTGGATAAGGAAATTCTTCTTCAACAAAAAACACGCGAAACAGCACGATTGGTTGTAAAGCAAAAATGATCTCCCTTCTCAACATCTGACTCAATATACCGTAAAAGAGTGAGTGAAATCTGTCTTACATGTAGTATTTTTGTAAGCTGTGAGAAGTGCATTGAATTCCATAAAGAATGGGACGACCGTCTACGTAAAGAACATCAAAGCATCTGCCTTGAAGGTGAAGTTGCTCGAAATGGGCTTTTCTGAAGGGAAAGAGATTCGCGTGTTATATCGGGCGCCGTTTGGCGATCCAATGGCCGTGGATATCGGTGGGTACACTTTGTCGTTAAGAAATGATGAAGCGGAGCAGATTGAAGTAGAACTGTACGAAACCCTTACTGCATGAAGGTAGCACTGCTCGGAAATCCAAATACTGGTAAAACTTCCATCTTTAATATCCTGACGGGATTACGTCAGCATGTTGGAAACTTTCCAGGAGTAACGGTCGATCGAAAAGCAGGAAAATTCAAAATTGATGACAAAGAATGCACGCTCATTGATTTTCCAGGAACGTACAGTATTTATCCTCGATCGAAAGATGAAGCAGTAGTGTACGATTGCTTGTCGGATACGAATCACCCTGATTTTCCTGATGTCGCTGCGGTGGTGGTAGACAAAGCGAATTTGGAACGAAACTTATTGTTCTTTTCTCAGGTATACGACCTTCAAGTTCCTACGGTGATGATCCTCAATATGACGGATCTCGCCCAGCGAAAAGAAGTTCAATACGATGTTGAAGGATTAAGAGCGCTCTTTCCAGAAGCGATTATCGTGGAGTCAAATGCTCGAATCAAGTCGGGGAAAGATCAAATAGAACAAGCCATTTTGAATGCTCCAAAACGTGAAGGGCATTCGTTCTTGAAAAACACCTCGCTGTTGAGTCATGACGACTTGAAAGCGCAAGAAATTGAAACCGAGTCGCGCTTTGCGATGATTCACAAATTGCTTTCTTCCATTCAGGTTGTGGAAGAGAAGGAAACAACACGATCTGAGAAGCTGGATCGAATTCTCGTTCATCCAGTTTTTGGCTACGTGATTTTCGCATTCATCTTATTGATTATTTTCCAGTTCATTTATTCGTTTTCAACCATTCCAATGGATTGGATCGATGCTGGTTTTGCCAATTTAAGTGAGTGGACGGCAGGTGTGATGCCCGAAGGTGTCTTTACCGACTTACTCACTCAAGGAATCATCCCGGGAATTGGAGGTGTCGTCATTTTTATACCGCAAATTGCCCTACTGTTTTTCTTTATCGGGATTCTGGAAGAAACGGGATATTTATCCAGAGTGGTGTTCATCATGGATCGCATTATGCGACCACTGGGGTTGAATGGAAAAAGTGTTGTTCCACTCATGTCGAGCGTGGCCTGTGCTATTCCTGGAGTCATGGCGGCTCGAACAATTGCCGATTGGAAAGAACGGATGATTACGATTCTCGTAGCTCCATTGATGAGTTGTAGTGCTCGTATTCCTGTCTATACCTTGTTGATCGCCTTGGTGGTGCCAAATGAAACCGTAGGAGGAATTTTCGGACTGCAAGGACTGGTCCTATTCGGTTTGTATGCTCTGGGAACGCTGAGCGCGTTATTTGTTGCCTGGATCTTGAAAATGATCATCAAAACAAAAGAAAAAGGATTCTTGCTCTTGGAAATGCCGTCCTACAAATCTCCACGTTGGGGAAATGTTGGGATGACGGTATTGGAAAAAGTACGCATCTTCGTTTGGGACGCAGGGAAAGTGATTTTGGCGATTTCTATCATTTTATGGGCATTAGCGACTTATGGTCCGAGCGATCGAATGGCGGAAGCTGGACGAATGGCTGAACAACAAGCTTCTGAAATGAGTTTGAATGATGAAGAAACGCAGCAAATGGTGGCTTCGGCAAAGCTGGAAAACTCCTACATCGGAATCATGGGAAAAACAATTGAACCAGCGATTCGACCACTCGGTTACGACTGGAAAATTGGGATTTCACTCATTACATCATTCGCAGCGCGTGAGGTCTTTGTTGGATCGATGGCAACGATTTATGCAGTGGAAGATGACGGTGAAGAAAATAAAACGCTCATCGACAAAATGAGAGCCGCCAAAAATGCGGACGGAACACCTGTTTATTCCCTCGCAACTGGCATTAGTTTAATGGTCTTTTTCGTGTTCGCTATGCAATGTATGTCGACTCTGGCAATTGTGAAGCGTGAAACGCGTAGCTGGAAATGGCCAATGATTCAAGTTGGATACATGGGAATTCTGGCGTATCTTGGGTCATGGATCACCTATACACTCCTGAGTTAATGCAAGAAATTCTCGTCATAGCATGCGTTTCCATTGCCGTCTTTTTCGTCGGGAAGTTGATCTACAAGCAATTTTTTGCAAAGGAAACCAAGTGTGAGAGTTGCGCGATCGGAAAGATGACGAACGAAGAACGTTAGTCACCAACAAATCAACAAAGGCATTCCCAAATTAGACTCGCGATGTATTAAGTTCATCGAAATGAAGTCTGCGTTTACTCGAAGTTCACCCCCTGCTTTTTTAAAATTCGTTTTACTACGAAGGCAAACAACGTTAAGTACGCAAAGCAGATGGCCCCCACAAAGAAGGATTCTTGAATACCGATAATATCAGATAACTTCCCTTGAATTGGAGGAATAACACCTCCACCTAGAATCATCATGACCAAAAAGGCAGAACCTTGTGTTTGGAATTTACCCAATCCTCCTAATGAAAGGGAGAAAATACTCGGCCACATAATGGAGCAGAATAACCCTGTACTCAAGAAGGCATAAATCGCGATCATTCCAGTAGAAGTTAATCCGATCAAAATGGCTATGAATGCGAGTGATCCGAAAACACCGAGTGTTAATGCGGGGCGGTCGTTAGTGATATATGTCGCAACGATTTGAACCAACACACAGAGAATGTACCAAAGGAATGGACGTATATCATGTCCTGCGATTGAAGCAGCCAGAAGAATCACTCCAAACGCTGCAATCGGAACAATGAAGCGAAGGATTAGCTTTGTTTGTTTCTCCATTTCAAATGCATTGATGGCACCTCCCCATCGTCCGATCATTAAACTTCCCCAGAACATAGCTACGTAAGGTGCAATTTCGGAAGTGCTCAGTCCACCAAAGGCATCTTGCTTTAGTAATTCGCCCAGATTACTCCCTACAGCAACTTCTACACCCACGTAGGTAAAAATGGCCAACATACCCAAAGTTAATTGAGGATATTGCATCGCTCCCCAGCCTTCTTTCTGCTTGTTGGCAACACGGTTCATCAAAATAATTCCGAAGACAACCACAGCCAACGCACCAAGTAACCAGTACATACGGGTTTGCTCCAATGGCTTTTTCAATACGGCAATTTCACCGTTTATGCTCGCAATTTTCGTTGTTTCTTGAGGATACGATGTAGTTTTGAGTGTTTCTACTTCCTCTTTTTCAAGGTCTTCCAACTTATAACCGGCAGCTTTCAACTCGGTGGTCATTTCCTTTTCTATATCTGAAATAGAAGCCTCATATTTTGCAATTTCCTTCGCCTCCTTTGATGCATAACTGGCGAATACAGGAGCAAAGCACGCGATCAGTAAACCTGTGATAATCATGAGGGAAACAACGGCTTTTTTGGAACGTTCAGGCTTTCCCTCTACAATTCCAGCAGGGACCTTTTTCGAGAAACCAATAAGAGCAGCAATGCTCAGGAATAGTGCACCGACAATGGCATAAAGAACGATTACTTTCCATAGGTCCAAATTTGCAATTTCATCCTCGGTAAACGTACCACTTCCAAACAAGGCAAAAGCCACAACAAGCGGTCCAATTGTGGTTCCTAAACTATTGATTCCTCCTCCCAAGTTGATTCGGTTACTTCCCGTCGATTCGTCTCCAAGAGAAATCATAAATGGATTGGCAGATGTCTGTTGAAGTGAAAACCCTAAGGCTACAATGAACAGTCCGAAGAGCATCCCGGAGAACACATTGACCTTAACGGAAATGATCATAGCGATAGCTCCCAAAGCGGAAAATAGGAGGCCGAAAACGATGCTTTTTTTGTAGCCCCAACTTCCAACTAGGTCTTTTCTCGTTGAAGAACCATAAACAAACAATCCCAACGCTCCAAGGTAGTAAGCTCCGTAGAATGCAAAGTCGATTAACTGACTCTGAAATTGATCCAAGTGAAAGTATTCCTTGCAAAACGGAATAAAAACACTATTTCCTGCGGCAATAAATCCCCAGAAAAAGAAAACGAGTGTAACCGTTGTTAACGCTCCATAGTTTGTTGCTTGTACCTTGTTGTCCATTGAAAACGATCGTTTAGGACAAGCAAAATAAGGAGAATCTACTTCAATTAGTCAAATGGAATCCGATTTTTATTCAGTTCTCTTTGACGAACACAGCTGTTCCACCTTCGGTGAGAAGATAGTAGGTCCCTGAAGCCAATGATGTCAGATCAATTTCTTTGGAAGAGAAAGAGACATCGCTGTGGAATTCAAGCAGCTTTTCACCAGTAATTGAATGCACGTGCACGTAGCTCGATTTTGAAGGAACAGTGAGTGTAATCAATCCATTTGAAGGATTGGGGTAAACGAAAACGTTTGCAGAATTTCCACTATTCTTAATGGAACGAATTCCTGAGGAGTTTACTGCTCCGTCGAAATCATATTGGTCGATTCGGTAGTACGACACTCCTGATAGTGGAGAACGATCCACAAATGAGTAGTCGATGAGCTTGTCGGAATATCCAGCGGCACTTACGCTTCCAATTTTTTCCCACGAATAACCATCAGCAGAGCGCATAACGTTGAAGTAATCACTCGAATGTTCCGAATACGTTTCCCAGGAAAGTAGTGCGCTTGAGGTTTTGCCGTCATAGCTTGCTTCAAATAACCCAAGTTCAACAGGAAGAATAATTGCGATCGTTCTACAATTTTGTACATCACAATTCCCGACATACGGTGCAGGACGAACAGGGATTGCTGGAGAATTATTTACGATGGTAACAGATGATGTATTCACGCAACTGGCAATGGTGTTGTATGCTCCGGTTTCTCTCCAAAATTCGATGGTCGGATTGCTGGTGGGTGTCGATTCAAGAATCAGTTCTGAGGCATATCGCACAGTAGTTGTTTGATTGTTATTTGGACGTGTCATTCGATTTGTTGGACCTCCGCAGTTTTGCATGTACTGAAAACGGTTTGTTACAATTTCACTGTTTTCTCCTAAACACATAAAACAGCCATTTA
>JBFHGY010000089.1:0-8614 GCA_041582905.1 Crocinitomicaceae bacterium
GACCTCAGTCGACAGGGTTTCAAAGTAAGTATTGAAATTAAGCTAGTAGGATATCAATTCAATTTCAATACGTCGTTTGAAGAAACACACAGAATCGCTTTTCCGTGATACATCGCAATGGGCGCTTTTAACAATTCGGGGTGATTCATGATCGTCATGTACCAGCCATAATTGCTCAGTTCCTTTCCGCGCAACTCCTTCTGATAAAAGGGTTGTGATTTATCGATAATGGATTTCGGGTCGCCGCCGAGTTTATCAATCAGGATGTAGAATAATGTTTCTGAGACACGCACAGAATGGATTTCCTGCCGATTAATTTTGCTGTTCACGACGTGGGCCATTGCGAGTGTTTTTCGATCGAGTTCTCGCTGCTTATTGTACAAGAGAGTAATCTCATTTTGTTTGTAATACATAGGCGGAAGTTTATTGGTGAATATATAAGATAATGAAAATCAGTGATATATAAAAATATCCATGTGGAAAAGTTGTGTTTAACCCTTTGTTTGATGTAGCCATCATCCAACTTTCAAACGTAAGCGCGTTATTTGGAAACCCCTCCTATTCAAATAGAAATCTGAATTGGGTCAGTCTACAGTCTCTTATAAAAACCCAAACTCCTTTGACTTTGTTGGTAACACATTACACGCAAACCTTAGGTAGCTTACTCTATTTTTGTCACTCAAAAAAGCTATCAACTCACGCCCTGACGTGCACACGTGATCATCGGATCATTTCGGTGAAAAAATCATTCAAGCTATGCAGTTTTCATAGGTATTTGTACCCGTTTTTCACCCTTCTCCTACAGCTTTTGGATAAACTCCTTTCCCAATAAAAACTTCTTCCCTAAGTTTGATCTCGTTCTACTAAATACCAATCAATGAAGAAAAATGCAATTGTGTTTTTTTCGTTTATCTCTGCATTGAACGTAAGCGCTCAAGAGGTCATCTCCACACAGGGAGATTCCTATGCGAATGCTAACGGAAGTATCGACTTCACAATTGGAGAAACGATCATTAACACCGAAACAGATGGAACAACTACGCTCACGCAAGGTTTTCATCAAAGTAACTGGAATTTTGTTGGTCTTGACGACCATTCACCAGAACTAGAAGCATCGGTATTTCCTAACCCTATGGATAAGGACTTAACCATTCGTGTTTCGCAATTTGAAAACCTATCCTATTCCTTATATGATGGTCAAGGAAAACTCGTTTCTACTGATTTCCTATCAGGTGAGTCTACTATCATTGAAGTAAAGGATTTAGCGCCTGGTAGTTATTCAATTACGCTTCAAAATAAAACAGAAGCGATGAAAACATTTAAATTAATTAAAACAAACTAACTCTACATTTATGAAAAAAGCAATTCTAACATTTTTTGCAGCAGCAGCATTAGCAATAACCTCTTTTGGCCAAGCTCCGGAAGGGTTTAAATATCAAGCAGTTGTTCGCGATGCTAGCAACCTCATATTAGCAAATCAGGCGGTTGGTGTTCAATTAACCATTCAACAAGGGTCTGTGGGAGGAACAGCGGTTTATACCGAAACATTTTCCGTTTCTACGAACGCTTATGGCTTAGTCAACTTAGAAATTGGAACGGGAACAACAACCGATGATTTTTCCTTGATTGATTGGGCAAACGGACCATTCTTCATCGAAACTGCTATCGATAATACCGGAGGAACATCGTACTCTGTACTTGGAACAAGTCAATTAATGAGCGTACCATACGCACTCTACGCGAAATCAGCTGGAAATACGCCGACATTGACATCCGAGTTGACAAATGACTCAGGTTTCATTACAAGTCCAGATGATGCCGATGCGGATCCATCGAATGAATACAATACGTCTGTTGTGCTCAATGGAACAACACTAGAAACAACTGATGGTGGCGGTACAATTATGACGGATCTTTCCTCATTGTCGGGAGGAGGTTCTGGAAACTGGACATTAACTGGAAACGATATCCAAAATTCGAACACGGGAAATGTCGGAATTGGAAGCCCTACACCTATTCACTTTGTAGAGATTGGAAGTTTGGATACAAATGCAAACTTAGCAATCGGACACATGGGGAACTTCAACGAAGTGTACTCTGGTGAACTTATTTTCTCTGAGGATTTAGAGTACACTAACCTTTGTGGAATCAAATTCCAAATGAACGGAAGCAGCAACAACCTTCACTTGATCGGTGGGTGTTCAACAGAAGATACTATTGCGCGTTTTAATAGAAACGGAGCGTCAAATATCCAATCGTTGAGAGTTGGTGATCAAATTTTGACGAATCCAACTTCTACATTAACTGTAGACGGAGACATTCAAGTAAATGGTAACGTGAACATCACAGGAAACATTGCTAAAGGTGGTGGAACATTCAAGATTGATCACCCACAAGATCCAGCTAACAAGTATTTAATTCACAGCTTCGTGGAGTCACCAGACATGATGAACATCTACACTGGAAACATTGTAACGGATGCTAACGGATACGCTGTGGTTGAGTTACCAGGATATTTTGAAGCGGCAAACAAAGATTTCCGTTATCAATTGACTGTAATCGGTACGTTCGCACAAGCGATTGTAAAGGAGAAAATTTCCAATAACAAATTCACGATTCAAACAAACGAGCCTAATGTTGAGGTAAGTTGGTCAGTGACTGGAGTTCGCGCCGACAAATTTGCTGATGCGAACCGAATTGAACCAGAAATGGAAAAAGAACACAAAGGAACATACATTCACCCAGAATTATTTGGGGCGTCTCCTAAAGATTCAGAACAAAAAGCAATTGAACAACAAATGCTTATTGAGCAAAGTAAAATCGAATCGATGGATGCTGATCGCCAGTAATTGTCGTTGATACCTATTGAAGAGGCTGTCCGAATGGATGGCCTTTTTTGTTCCTGTCGAAGAGCTGTTACTTTATCAATTATCCGCTCAACTACCCATCAAAATAAGTCATTTCAGAAACCAAAAAAAGGGTGGTACTTGTTGATGTACGACCCTTTTTACATGTTTTTCTAACGAAAGATCTTATTTCGTCACGACTAATTTTCCTGTTGATTTATGTCCATTGGAATCGATCAGCTGATAGAAGTACATACCCTCCTTCTCATTTTTCAATTGAATATCGATCCATGAATCTTTCACCGCGGATTGATACACTTCTTGTCCGATGGAATTGTAAATCTTTACGTCTGCTTCGCGGTATTCGTTCCAATCAATGGTGAATGATCCAGTAGAAGGATTAGGTGAAACAGTTTCATTCCAGCTTCCTTCGATTTCGGAAACAGAACCGAGGAAGGTCACACACCCCTCCTCAGATACGAAATCAATCCCAGAATACTGACTTGGTGTATAAAATGTAGCAACTGGATCCGAAGACATAAATGAGATAGAGCTTGACAACAAAGAGTCTAGAAGGTAAAGGCTTGTGCCAACAGGATACGCACAATTCGGTGCAGTCATCAATGAATCAAAACGAACTACCCCCATTTCATAATCTCCCACTTTTATTCCATAAAGCGGTCCGTAGCCAACGGCATACATTCCTTTATTCGGGATTGCAAGTACTTCACTTGTGTTCATATTTACGTCGTACTGTTGAACGGGGTCTAGATTATCCATCACTTCCACCACCCGAATAGACCCAAAATCGTTCTGATTAACCATGGCCATTCCGAGGTTCCCGTTTGATCTTCTACAGATGGATGCGTAATAGTCAAAAGCTCCGATTCCTACAGAATTTTTGACTCTTCGAACGTGGTCTCCATTTAAGTTTAGCTGCGCAATTCCCCATTCATAATTTGTATTCATCCAAGCTAAATTGAGATGGTTATCGTCTACCTCAACATCCGCGAACCGCGCACCATTGTACAACCGTCCCCAATTCATTTGACCATTAGACGAAAAATTCAAGACGAATCCCATATCGATGGTTAATCCTGCATTACCAACGGCATAAATAGAACTGTCTGCTGCTTGTTTTAAAGATGTGAGATAGAATAAACTATCAGACATAAATGATTCAGACCAAAGAAGATTTCCATCTGAAGTTAATTTCGAAAAGAAAAGATGATCAGGATCGGTAGATGTTTGTTCAAATGAGGAATGATGAAAACCTATTAGAATCATGGAATCCACTGTTTCAATAACACATCCATTCTTCTCTGAATAAGAACCATAGCTTCCCGTCATTTGATTCGTAAGACGAAATGTTTTCGTCCAGAGTGTATCTCCCGAAGCATCCAATTTCATACAAAATGGGAGATAATCCCCAGTTGAAGAGTCAAGCACCTTTCCTGCGGCAACAAAACAGGAATCTTTAGTTGAAATAATTTCGTTCAGATCGAGTTCACCGGTTCCCCAATTTGTTCCATACTGCTTCTGCCAAATGAGGTCCCCTACTGCCGAAATTCGGGCGATAAACGTTGTCGAATTTGACGCTAAATGACCCGAGGTAATTAAACCTTCATCCCAAACAATGTCAGCATCTGTTGCGGACATATTATAATCTAAATGCCCTAATAACGGTTCATAAATTCGAGCAAATGAAGTGTCTTGCGCAGACACGCTGAGTGCAAAAACAAGTACTCCGAATAGTAAAAGTTGTTTCATAATGATAAGTTAGTTCAATGATGAAACGGCTCTATACATACAATGGTTGGGGAATGATGAGAATAGCGTTATAGCACTTTTTCCTTCATCGATGGAGGTAGTTTCGCCCAACGATAATAGGCCCGAAAATTGAAAAAGAGTACTCCTCCAAAAAACAATTTAACTCCCGAGTAGATGAAAGGAAAAATCTCATAAACATCACGATCTGCATTCTCTTCGCGATACAGCAGTTTTATCGATGGTTTCATGGTATTTCCTCCACCGATTTGAACCGTATTGTACGCCGCCAAAAGTTCATTGGGAAATCCGAAAAGAACGATTTCAATGAGCCAAATAAGCACATACGCAACGAAGGCATTTCTTAAATGCTGGTACTGATCGGTCCGCTTAACCCACATATAAAATGGAATTAATGCGATTCCCTGAGCGAGCGTAAAGTATGAGAATATCGTGTTCTGATTTACTTTTTCATCTGAAATAACAAAAACAACCAAGCCGAAAATCAACATCAAGTAACGATTCTGTCCAAAAGTGCCTTTCGTGGAAAGATAACTTGCTTTAATTCTATTCGCACGACGAAATGAGTCCTTTTCCTCTTGGTTCCAGTTTGAATAATCGTTCTTTTGAGATGGCATTGGGTTAAATATAGTGATTCCCTTCATGCAAAAAGGGCTTCGGCTCCGCTCAGTTCGCGTGCACTAATCAATTTTATAGCGCCGAGGGCTGAGCGGAGCCGAAGCCCGATCTCTTTAACATTTATCTATGCTTTCACCAATCCGATCTTCGCGTCTTCCGCTTCCACCAAATCAGTTACTAAGGCTTCACCACCGAGTGATTCAAACTGTACGTCGTTTGCCAATACTTCGTTGCAGACATACTCTTTGTTAGCCAAGATGGCATTTTTCACCAACTCGTTTGTATCTACTTTGAGTAAGATGCGATCCGTTACTTCTAGTCCTGAATCTTTACGCAAGTTTTGAACTCTGTTCACCAATTCACGGGCAATTCCTTCCGACTTAAGTTCTTCCGTAAGTGTAACATCCAATGCCACTGTTAAGTTTCCATCGGTGCTCACGGTCCAACCTGGGATGTCTTGCGCAGCAATTTCGAAATCGTTCATGTCGAGTTCAACAGTCACGCCGTCTACTTCTCCACTCCATCCGTTGTTTGCCTCAATTGACGCGATATCATCACCAGAGAAATCTCTCACCATTGCAGCGATGGATTTCATTTGCTTTCCGTACTTCGGGCCGATCGTTTTAAAGTTTGGCTTGATTGATTTCACCAAAATATCATTGTCTTGTCCGAGCAACTCCAATTCTTTCACGTTTACTTCCGCCAAGATCAATTCTTTCACGTGCAACAAGTTTGCTGCAAATGTATCGTCCAATGCTGGCACCATGATCTTTTGAAGTGGTTGACGAACGCGTAAGTTCTCTTTTTTTCTCAAGCCAAGAACCATTGAAGATGTTCGTTGGGCAATCTGCATTTGCGCTTCCAATTCTGTGTTAATCATTGAAGAATCAACAGCAGGATAATCTGCCAAGTGAACCGATTCTGTTGTTCCGTTCAAATCTTGATACAATTGATCCAT
Organism: Crocinitomicaceae bacterium; assembly: GCA_041582905.1. Lineage (GTDB taxonomy): Bacteria > Bacteroidota > Bacteroidia > Flavobacteriales_D > Crocinitomicaceae > UBA4466. The sequence continues at coordinate 6,211 of JBFHGY010000089.1, forward strand.
GTAGAAAGGAGCAATTGGAGAACTGATCAATGCAATTGTGTTCAAACACGTATGCAATGTTTGATACGCCGCCATTTTGTCTTCGGTCATTTCTCCTACCCAAAAACGTTTTCTGCACAAGCGTACGTACCAGTTGGAAAGGTGATCTCCAACAAACTCTTGAATCAATCGTCCTGCTTTTGTAGGCTCAAACGATGCAAATGCTTCATCGACATCTGCCACCAAAGAGTTCAATTTAGACAATACCCAACGGTCAATTTCCGTTTTGTAGTCTGTTGTGTGTTGCTTCGCGTCGAAACCGTCGATGTTGGCATACAGCGCAAAGAATGAGTATGTATTGTACAACGTACCGAAGAATTTACGTTGTACTTCAGCGATTCCGTCTACGTCAAACTTGAGATTGTCCCAAGGTTGAGCATTTGTAATCATGTACCAACGCGTAGCATCAGCTCCGAATTTATCCAACGTTTCAAAAGGATCTACACCATTTCCGAGGCGTTTCGACATTTTCTGTCCGTTCTTATCCAAAACCAATCCATTCGAAACAACATTTTTGTACGCTACCGAATCGAACACCATTGTTGCAATGGCATGCAAGGTATAGAACCAACCACGTGTTTGATCGACACCTTCCGCAATAAAATCGGCAGGGTAACCTTCACGATTCTCGATCAATTCTTTATTCTCAAATGGGTAGTGCCACTGTGCATAAGGCATCGAACCAGAATCGAACCAAACGTCGATCAAATCCGCCTCACGCTTCATCGGTTTTCCTGTTGATGAAACGAGGGTTACCTCATCCATGTAGTTCTTGTGAAAATCTACTTTCGCATAGTTCTCATCGGACATATCACCCACGACGAAATCAGCCAAAGGATTCTTGTCCATCAAACCTGCTTCAACAGCTTTCTCGCATTCTGATTTCAATTGCTCCGCTGAAGAGATGCAGATTTGCTCATCACCTTCTTCAGTTCTCCAGATCGGAATTGGAATTCCCCAGTAACGTGAACGTGACAAGTTCCAATCGTTGGCGTTTTCAAGCCATTTCCCAAAACGACCTGTTCCCGTTGATTCTGGTTTCCAATTGATGGTGTCATTCAATTCCATCATGCGCTCGCGCTTATCGGTTACCTTGATGAACCAAGAGTCAAGCGGATAGTACAATACAGGCTTGTCTGTTCTCCAACAATGTGGGTAACTGTGAACATATTTCTCCACACGGAAAGCCTTGTTCTCCGTTTTTAACTTAATGGCTAGCTGTACGTCTGCTGATTTCTCAGGAGCTTCACCTTCGGTGTAGTATTCATTTTTGACGTACATTCCAGCGAATTCACCCATTTCTGGGCGGAAACGACCTTGCAAATCCACCAATGGAACTGCATTTCCGTTTTCATCTTTCACCAACAACCCTGGAACGCCAGCGTCTTTGGCTACCTTGGCATCATCCGCACCAAACGTTGGGGCAGTGTGCACGATTCCTGTTCCATCTTCTGTCGTTACGAAATCACCAACAATCACCTGGAATGCTTGGTCAGCATCTTCCATTGGCGTTGCATACGGCAACAGTTGCTCGTATTTCAAACCTGCGAGATCAGCTCCAAGGCATTCACCCACAATCGTATATGGAATTTTTTTATCTCCAGCGTTGTAGTTCGCAAAATCGTCATCTGATTCAGCCAATACGTATGGCTTCTTGAATTGATATCCCACGAGGTTCTTCGCCAACACCACGTGCATCGGTTCGAAGGTATATTGGTTGAATGTTTTTACGAGTACATACTCGATTTTTGGTCCAACCGTCAATGCCGTGTTCGATGGAAGTGTCCATGGAGTGGTTGTCCAAGCTAAAAAGTGTACTTCGACTTCGCTCAGCACAGGAACTTCGGCTCCGCTCAGTAACCCTTTTTCGCTCAGCATGCGTTCAGGGAGATTTTGGCCTTCCGCTAGTTTGAATTGAGCAACAACCGTTGTGTCTGTTACATCGCGGTAGCAACCTGGCTGGTTAATTTCGTGCGACGACAATCCTGTTCCTGCTTTTGGCGAGTACGGTTGGATCGTGTAGCCTTTGTACATCAATCCTTTGTCGTACAATTGTCCCAACAACCACCAAACCGATTCCATGTACTTGGATTCGTACGTGATGTATGGATTATCCATGTCCACCCAGTACCCCATTTTTTGGGTGAGGTCATTCCAGATGTCCGTGTATTTCATAACTGCTTTTTTACAGGCAGCGTTGTATTCTTCTACGGAAATTTTCTTCCCGATATCTTCTTTGGTAATTCCAAGTTCTTTCTCAACACCGAGCTCAACAGGAAGTCCGTGTGTGTCCCATCCGGCTTTACGTTTTACCTGAAAACCTTTGAGTGTTTTATAGCGACAGAAAATATCCTTAATCGAACGA
>JBFHGY010000090.1:0-8613 GCA_041582905.1 Crocinitomicaceae bacterium
GGAGCGAATGATTGAACTTGGATGTGATGTGGATGAAATGGAACAACAACTTTTGTTTCTCGCCAATTTATTCGTTCCAACAGAGGGAGAGATTGCCTTTGAAAGGGTGAACCAGAACGGGGTAGAGGGCACTTGGATGCGATTAAGCGAGTGGCGGAAAAAAGCCGACTCGAATAGTCTATTTTCTATTCCAGAAAAGAAAGATTGGTTTTCACGGAATCTGGCAACGACGGAGTGGTATCCGAAGAAGATCGCTCAGCAAAAAATCGAAGAACTTCATGAGCGGAATCGATCACCGTTGGTGTATACAAAAAATGAATTGGGTGAACAGCGAAGGGATTTTGTCGTGTGGTGGTGATGGTTTAAATGTGGATTTCTCCTTCAAAATAAAAATGAGCTCTATTTAGATCAATGTATTGAGCAATTATATGTGTTAGGTTCATTTCTTCATCTAGTTGATAGAAAAGCGTATCGAGATCATCAAATTCAATTTCTTCGTTGCGATCAAGGAAATCTTCTCTTTCTGATCGGATAAAACTTGGGTTAGTTCCAAACCGTTTGGTTGATTCTTTCATAATTGCATGAGCTCTTGTTATACCAAGCAATTCAAATCCTTTGAGAGCATCTTCCCAAACAATTCCTGTTGGATTAGTATAGAATTGATAGAGTCCTCCATTCATTACTTCACTCATCAACCATAGAATGGCAAAAACGGAACGTTGATGATTATTAAACGGTTCAAGTTCTATTTCGTACCTTTCCTTCGGTCCACCTGCACTTACGCTCATCCAAAGAGGTTCAATTACCGATGTTGGATCCATCAAGTCAATTGTGTCATCATCAATTTTTATGAATTTCATTCCAAGATGTATTATTATGAAATAATCGAATGAACGGCTTCTTTCAGTGAAGGCAATACTTCATGTGCAAACCACGGATTCTTTTTCATCCAGATGGCATTTCTCGGAGATGGGTGAGGAAGCACAAAATGAGACGGTAAATATTCACTGAAGTGTAAAACAGTTTCCGTTAAATTCTTTTTTGTAGACTTCTTGAGGTAGTAATTTTGCGCATACGTGCCAATGAGCAGTGTCAACTCAAGTTGTGGCATGTGATTCAATAGTGCTTCATGCCACAAAGGAGCGCATTCCTTTCGAGGGGGCAAGTCGCCTGATTTTCCTCTGCCAGGATAGCAAAATCCCATAGGGACAATTCCAAAAAGATCGGTATCGTAAAATTGTTCGTTTGTAACGCCCAGCCACGAGCGTAAATTTTTTCCGCTTTGGTCATCCCATGGAATCCCTGATGCATGTACTTTTGTTCCGGGAGCTTGACCAACTACAAGAATTTTACTCTTTTGAGAGACCGAGATAACAGGTCGAGGACCAAGCGGAAGATGTGCATCACAAACAGAGCACTGGGCAATAGAATTCAGTAATTGTTCGAACTCATTCCTCATTTTCAACCGACTCAATTACTCCTGAAAGTTTGTCTTTTGATAAGGGTTTTGGATTGAAGGAGATGTTCCAATACAATTCTTTTGTTCTGTTTTTATCAAAATCTTCATCCGATGAGGATAAAATAACCACATGTGTGCGCTGCTTTTGTTCTTCATCTAGATAAGCATCTAACACACCCAAAAACTCAAATCCATCCATTACTGGCATGTTCAGATCGAGAAAAATAAGAGAAGGTTTCTCTTCTGCTTGAACGAAATGATCAAATCCCACTTTTCCGTTTTCGCACAGATGAACGCTGATGCTGGGATGCAGCTTTTCAATCAGCCTGCGATGAAAATGATTGGTAGCATCGTTGTCATCAATAATTAGAATGTGCTTCAATTGTGGCATTTTATGTCTTTTTGAGTGGTAGTATTATTTTGAATGTGGAACCTACACCAACTTCACTTTCTACTTCGAGTCGTCCACCGTAGTTTTCTAGTAGCTTGTTGATAATGTACATTCCAATTCCAGATCCCGATCCATCGTTAGTAACGCGCTTAAACAATCCTAGGAGTTTGTCACGGTTCTTTTCAAGGTCAATTCCTACTCCATTGTCTTCCACGGAAATGCAGACGGAATCGTCTATTTGTTCTGTTTGAATTTGAATAATACCATCAGTGTCTGGTTTGAGGTAGAGAATCGCATTGGAAATCAGGTTTTGAAGAATGCTCCGCAAAGCAGTTTGGTAGTACAAAAAGTGATCGATTTCCGTAAAGTTACAAATGAAGAGTACTTCCTTTTGCTTGATGGTTGAGCGCATTCCAGAAAGTATGCTTTCCACCAAATTGTTCATGTTGATTTCAACGAGCAAATCTTCTTTATCATTGCGCGCCTTCAGAGCGGAAGTCAACTCTTTGATAACATTCATTGCCTCCTGAACGGAATACTTCAACCATTTCATGGAATCTTTTACATCTTCGGATGGATTTTCAAGGTCCATTTCGAGTAAATCGAGATAACCAGAAATATTGGCAAGCGGTGTTTTTAGATCATGTGTCGCGACGTAGGTGAATTGTTCCAACTCATTATTGTAGCCAATAACTTTTGCCGAGTCAGGTTCGTTTCCTTTCACAAGCTCGCGTAGGGATTCATTTTCCAATCGCAAGGACTGATTTTCAGAGACCAAACGTTCTAGTTTCTCCAGAAGATGTCGCTGATTATCCTTGTCCATCGTCGATGCGTTTTGTTAAATCAAAGAAGGCATTTTCAACGTGTTGACCTGTTTTTGCACTCGTTAGCAGATCGTACGAAGCGTCGAAAGCCACTTCTCCATTCTCAAGTAAATCCATTTTATTTCCGATGATGAGTTTGGGGACATCAGGGAAATAATCGTTCAAGACTTCTTTTTCGTTGATAATTGCCTGATACGTTTCCTCACGTGTAGCGTCGAAAACAAGCAGAAAAGCATGAGTTCCTCGCAAGTAGGCATCGTACAATTTCTCATTCATCAAATCTCCCGCGACATCCCAAATCAGCAATTTGTACGTCTTTTCTCCTGTAACCACAGACTTCTTAGAGATGTTGATCCCGATAGTGGATAGATACTCTTCGCTGAAAATACTGTGCACGTATTGTTTAATGAGCGATGTCTTTCCGACAGACTCATTACCGAGAAGTACGATTTTCTTACTGATTTCTCTCATGGTTCTTTACAGGGAAAAAGGTCTGTTGAATGTGTTCGTTTACAGTTGAAGTCAATTCGTCGTCAATTTCTTTGAAGGACATCGAACCAATGGAGTCATCGGCGAGTTCCAAACATTGATCGAAATAAAGGGATTTCATTTCCTTCGTGATAATTCCTTGAGTAATCAAGGCGAAATAAAACTGTTCGAAGTTGAAAAGTAAAATTGCGTAGTCACCATATTCCAAGCTTTCGAGGTCGGAATCTCCGTCGCCAAAAGCTGTTTGCACGAAGGATTTTATCGCGGTCAACATGCTGGCAATAAGATCGGGCTCTAAGGTGTCTTCGTTTCCATATTCTCCGATGACCAATCCAGAATCTTTGTGAATAATAAAGACCTGTTCCAAATGCCCGTTGGCCGATTCTTTTTTCTTTCGTTTGAGAAAATCGAAGGAGAAGATCGCCTTACTTTTCTTATTGATGTCTTCAGAAATGCGTTCCACTTCCGTTCGGATAAACTTTCGAATAAGTTTCCCAACGTGTGGACCAAGCATATCGACCACCTGGTCTTTTGAGTTATGGAGAACTTTTACGAATTCATCGGGGTCGTTGAGCTGTTTTTCGAGTGCATCAATTTTGGCAAGTAAACGCTCGTTGCGCTCCTTGTTCTCCTCGCGATCATCCGCTAAAATGATCTGACGAAGTTCTTCAAATTGATTCTTCGATTCCATCTACGTATTTACCCGAGGCTACGATTGAAGTTTTTCGCCAATTTGCACCAATAATTTCCCTAAAACAGCACGATCTGTCTTCTCGTCTTGCAGTCGGTCAATTTCTTTTTGAAGATCTTCTTCGAGTTTCGCAAGTTGGTTATCGGTCTTCTTTTCTAATTCATGTACGGCACTTTCGCGCTCATTACTTTCATCGGTTAATTGGTTTTGAAGATCTTCGAGTCGCTCGTTGATGATTCTGAAACGTTCTTCATAGTTCTGGATGTCAGGGCCGAAGATAAGTTCCTTGACCGCCTGAATTTTCGAGTAATCTTGATTTTGAGGATTCTCGTTATTCTCTTGTTTCTCTTCTGTTTTTTTGACTTTTTGCTTTGCCATGTCGTTCCTGCTTAAAGGTTTCCGTATCACACAAATATAGAAATTCCGACCGCATTCCATTTAATACGTCAGAACATGCTTCAAAACGGGCACGAATCGTTAAATTTGTGGCACTCATAATTTATCAGACAACATGGATAAACTAGCCGATCAGTTCTTTTCAATGCGCATGATGGCGATTGCGATGATTGTGTTTTTTGCAGCTATTGCCGGAGCCACTTTTTTAGAGTCGGCTTATGACACCGAATCTTCAAAACTGTATATCTACAACGCAACTTGGTTTAATCTACTTTTGGCGTATCTCGCTCTTAACTTGATAGCCAATATCATGCGTCACAAGATGATCCAATTAAAAAAATGGGCACTGCTTCTTTTCCACGTTTCATTTATTGTGATTTTAATCGGTGCAGCCATCACTCGTTTTGTCAGTTTTGAGGGAAGAATGAATATCCCGGAAGGACAAGCAGTCAATTTTATTTACTCTTCTGATCCCTATGTCTCTTATCGAATAACGGATAAAAAGCTTCAGTTGACCAATGATTATCAGTACTATCTTTCGGAAATTGGATGGTGGAATGGTTTTTCAATTGATGAAAAGTTTCCAGGAAGAGAAGGAACCATTTCCATCGATTATGTGGATTACCAAAAGAACATGGTTGACTCAATCATTACGGACGATAGCATTCAAGGATCGGCCATCGAATTGGTTCACTTGGGAGAGTCTCGCTTTATTCCTGAAGATGGTTTCTTAAATCTGGACAACGTGGCGTTCTCATTCGAAAAGAAAAATGCCATGCCAGGGGTTGAGTTCTTCAAAGAAGGAAACAAAATTAACATGAAGGTGGCGATGCCTGGATCAACGAGCTTACCGATGTCGGTGTTGCAGGTGGCAGATCGAACAACAGGTGTACCCGATTCGATGTATCAATCGATTCCTACCGATACGATCGTTCCGTTGGAAATGGCCACATTATATAAAGTGGGAGAGGCGCAGTTCGTCTTCAAAAGTTTGAAGAAGCACACTAAGAAAGCACGACTAAAATCAACTGTTAAGGATGCTGGAGAGAGTGATTTGACAGTGAGAGTATCTCACGGTAAAGAATCAGAGTTGATTACGATTTCAACACGACCAAACTCGATCCCAACGCCAACGGTGTTCGAAATGAATGGTTTGACGTATGAAATTGCGTACGGTCCGAAGAAAATTGATTTACCGTTTTCTGTAGGATGTGTTGATTTCCGATTGGAACGCTATTCAGGATCGAATGTACCTTCTTCGTATGAAAGCGATTTAGAGATCATCGATAAAGAAAAAGGATACAATCGCGAGCAAACGGTATTTATGAATCACGTGATGGATTATAGAGGATATCGCTTCTTTCAATCGAGTTACTTCCCAGATGAATCCGGAACAATTTTGAGCGTGAATCACGATTTCTGGGGAACGAACATCACGTACATTGGGTATTTATTGATGACCTTAGGAATGGTGGTTTCACTGTTTACAAAGAACGGAAGAATGCGTGAATTGGTTCGAAAATTGGTAAAGTCGTATGATCGAAAAATGGATTTAACGAAGTCAACGATGGCAGTAGCTTTGGTATTCTCCATGACGGCTTTTGGTCAAACAGAGGTGGTAGAAGATCATTCGGGACATGACCATAGCCAACATGATCATGATCATACTGGACACGATCAGATGGAACCACCAATTGAAGAGAGTGCGAATCATGCAAATCACGCGAATCACAGTCAACAACAGCAGCAACAATTTCAAAAGCCTGGTTTCATCACTCAAGAACTTTCGGATGAAATGGCAGGACTACTTTTGTTCGATTTCAGAGGGAGAATTATTCCGTTTCACACCTTTGCTACGCAACTCTTGCGGAAAGTGCACCGATCGGATAATTATGAAGGACACGATGCCGTTCAAACGGTACTGGCAATGCATACCTTTCCATCACATTGGGTAGAACAAGATCTTATTTATATCGATTCGAAAGGTGGGATTAGAGATAAATTCGATGGTCGTTCCCACGTATCCTGGATGGATTTAACGGATAAGGAAGGGAATTTCCTTTTCTTGAAAGAATACAATGAAGCGCACCGCAAAAAGGAATCGCAGAGAAATGAATTTGAAAAACGTCTCTTGAAAATTGCGGAACGCTATACTGTTGTGACGGATGTTCTGTTGTGGCGAATGATGAAAGTGATTCCGACTGAGAATGATCCGCTCAAAGCGTGGTACGTTCCATTAAGTTCTGAGCTGAAAGGAAGTGATACGCTGGGAAGTCAACTTGGGTTGAACTTCTTCGAAACAGCGGCAAGGTCTGTTGGATCTGGGTCGGATAAAGAAGCACTTTCTTTGTTGAAGGAATTGAAAGCGTATCAGCGAGACGTTGCTGGAGACAAAGCGTGTCCGAGTATTGACAACGTGGAGATGGAGATTCGCTACAATAAGATGAACATCTTCAAAAATGCTGGGTATGCGTATGCTTTAGTTGGTTTCTTGCTATTGTTCATTTTCTTCATTGGAATTTTTGTTCGAAAAAGTGAGGGACTGCGCAAGTTTATCAAGATGGCCGGTTTGGTATTGATCGGCTTGTTGTTCGTTACGTTCTTGTACCACGGGTACGGATTGTACATGCGAGCAATCATCACGGGATATGCTCCATGGAGTAACGGCTACGAAGCAATTGTCTTCATTGGTTTTGTAACAATGTTTGCAGGCTTCTTTACTTTTAAAAAGTATCCTGTAGTAACGGCTGGGGCTGCGATTCTTGCTTTCCTGATGTTGTTCGTTTCTCAAATGAACCTTCTCGATCCTGAGATTACGCCTATGCAACCCGTGTTGAAGTCGTATTGGTTGATGATTCACGTGGCGATCATTACGGGAAGTTATGCTCCTTTGGGAATCTCTGGCTTGCTTGGTTTACTTTCCTTGACGCTGTACATTTTTAGAACAGAACGTAACTTCAAAATCGTTAATCTCAACATCAACGAGTTGACCTACATCTCAGAGATTTTTATGACAGTTGGACTGTTCATGCTTACCATCGGAACCTTCTTGGGTGGTGTATGGGCGAATGAATCGTGGGGACGCTACTGGGGATGGGATCCGAAAGAAACATGGGCCTTGGTCGCAGTATTGGTGTACGCCGTAATTCTTCACCTACGATACATTCCAGGATTAAAAGGGAAATTCTTGTTCAACGTAGTTGGATTCTGGGGATACACATCGATCTTGTTTACCTTCTTTGGAGTGAACTTCTTCCTGGTAGGTCTGCATTCGTATGCCCAAGGTGATGCCGCTGTCGTTCCGACTTGGATTAAAACAACCATCCTTTTCTTTGCACTCTTCACTGCATTCGCTGCCTACCGTAACTGGCAATTTAAAAAGAAACGAAAAGAGAAAAATGTCGAATTATAAAGTAGATATTCTGGCTTTTGCTGCGCATCCCGATGATATTGAATTGTCGGCAGCAGGAACATTAATGAAACATATTGCGCAGGGAAAGAAAGTAGCCATTGTTGACTTGACTCAAGGAGAGCTCGGGTCACGAGGAACGATTCAGACGCGCTATGAAGAAGCGGCCGCGGCGTCGGAAATTATGGGAATTCACTTCCGTGAAAACGTAAAGATGGAAGATGGGTTCTTTGAAATCAACGAAGCGAATAAGCGTAAAATCATCGAACAAGTGCGTCGTTTTCAACCAGAAATTGTACTGGCCAATGCCATAACAGACCGACATCCGGATCATGGTCGAGCAGGACAGCTTGTTTCAGAAGCGTGTTTCCTTTCAGGTTTGCTCAAAATTGAAACGGAATGGGAAGGGGAGAAGCAAGAAAAGCATCGTCCAAAAGCAGTATATCATTACATTCAAGATTATTACTTGAATCCTGATTTCGTGGTAGACATTAGTGATTTCTACGAGCGAAAAATGGAAGCGATTTTGGCATACAGAACGCAGTTTTTTGACCCGGATTCTAACGAGCCAGAAACGCCTATCTCTGGTAAGGATTTCATGGACTTTATCAGTTCACGAATGAGACAGTACGGTCGACCAGTTGGAGCAAAATACGCCGAAGGATTTACCACAGAGCGCTTCATCGGTGTAGAGGATCTGTTTGATTTGAAGTAGATTTCCGATAATTCAATAACGACTTCGACTCCACTCAGCCCTCGGTTTATGCATTCAGAAAATCGGAAACCGCCGAAGGAAGAAGCGTAAAGAACCTAAAAGAGCAGCGATCTATAGATCCAACTGATCCAACGGTCCAACACCCCTTTAATTTCTCACTTCCTCCAGTAAGAATTAAGCTACTTTTTGCCTGTTATTTCCTATAAGAATCAGTATCTTTAAACAGATGCGTGATGCGA
>JBFHGY010000091.1:0-8578 GCA_041582905.1 Crocinitomicaceae bacterium
AAAATCGTTTTTTAAATTCACCCCAGGGCAGTACCTCAATTTCGCGATTGAGATTAACGGGGAAGAAATACGAAGATCTTATTCCATTTGTTCTGCCCCAGAAGAACAATTAGCCGTTGCGGTTAAATTGGTTGAGAATGGAAAAATGTCTACTTGGTTCAATCAAACTGCCCAAGCAGGTGAAAGCATATATGTTTCTCCTCCTGAAGGAAATTTTGTTCGTCCGAAAGAAGCGAAAAATATTGTTGCTGTCGCGGCGGGATCAGGAATCACTCCTATCATGTCAATGGCGAAAGCAGCGGAAGCTTCAGAAGTGCAAATTCAACTTTTCTATGGCTCTCGATCATTTGATCAAATCATTTTTAGAGATGCGATTTCTCAATTGAAAAACACGAAAGCGACACACTTTTTGAGTGGTGAAGTTTCAGAAGGAACGGTTAATTCACGAATCAATAAAGAGGTGTTTACAGACATCGTCAAGAACGATTTGAGCATTCTTAAGTCGGATGCATTCTTCCTTTGTGGCCCTGAGCAAATGATTATGGACATCGAAGAGGTGCTGAAACTTTTCGGAGTGAACGAAAGCAAAATCTTCTTCGAATTGTTCACTACGCCAACCTTGATGAAGTCGAACAATACGGGTGACGCGACGGGATCTTTCTCTGGAACAAGTAAAGTAACCGTTCTTCTAGACGACGACGAAATGACGTTTGACCTCGAAGCAGACGGACTTGCGATTCTTGATAAAGTAAATCAAGAAGGGTTCGACGCTCCTTATTCATGTAAGGGTGGGGTCTGCTGTACATGCAAAGCGAAAATTATAGAAGGTAATGCGCACATGACAGTGAATTACTCTTTGACTGACAAAGAAGTTGAAGAAGGGTATATTTTAACCTGTCAGGCACATCCAGCGAGTGAATCATTAAAAATTAGCTACGATGACTAAAAAGATTGTCGTTGTTGGAACAAGTCGCGGAATTGGTAAAGCGCTTGTTGATTTATTGGCTCAAAACGATCAGCATGAAATCCTTGCACTTGGAAGAAATCTCGGAAAAATGAGATCCGATTTTGAGGGTTACTCAAATGTTACGTGTAAAGCACTCGACCTTTCTCGCGATGATGTACGAGAGTCATGCGCAGAAGCTTTCGATGATTTAGGTAGGATCGATATTCTCATTAACAATGCAGGTCTTTTGGTGAATAAACCTTTTGATCAGCTTACGCATCACGATCTCACCGAAAGTTATCAGGTAAACGTGATTGGAGTAATGGAAACTGTTCAAGCAGCACTGCCGAAAATGACGGAAGCGCACATTGTCAATATCAGTTCTATTGGAGGATTCCAGGGTTCAGTGAAATTTCCTGGGTTGACGGCCTACTCCACTTCGAAAGCAGCCCTTTGCAGCTATACGGAACTCTTCGCTGAAGAATTCAAAGAAACGTATATCAAAATGAACTGCCTCTGTTTGGGAGCAGCACAAACAGAAATGTTAGAAGCGGCATTCCCTGGTTATCAAGCTCCTGTAAGCGCCGAAAAAATGGCTGAATACATTGCAGATTTTGCTCTAAAAGGGCATCAATGGATGAACGGGAAAATTATTCCTGTGTCGTTGAGCACTCCTTGATGTTACTTTTCTTTATTCGTACATTACACAGGAAACGATAACTTCTTTGAAGCGCGAAAAACATATCAAATCATTGAGTGAAACCGAGATCATTGCCTTGGCAAAGAAGGATCGGAAGTACTTTGGAACATTGTACAATCACTATTTTGATCAAATTTTTCGATTCGTGTTTAAACGTCTCGGTGGTGATGAAGAAAACGCTGCGGATTTAACTCAGCAAACATTCATCAAAGCCATGGCAAACATGGAAAAGTACGAGGATCGTGGCTTTCCTTTCAGCAGTTGGCTTTACCGCATTGCACAAAATGAAGTGTCGATGTACTTCCGTCAGCAGAAAAAGAACTTCTCCGTTCCCATCGATGAGAATCGAATTTTGGACGTAGCGGCGGAAGCTGAGATTTTTAGTTCTCACATGTCGATGGGAGATCAGGAAAAATTGGTAGAATTACTCAATGAATTAGAAGAAAGTCATCTCGATTTGATTGAACTCCGCTTCTTCCAACAAATGAGTTTCAAAGAAATTGCTGAGATTTATTCAGTAAGCGAAGCAACAGCAAAGATGCGAACTTATCGTATTTTAGAACGAATTAACAAACAGTGGAATCACGAGGAATGAGAAAATTCACCGTAAATAAAGACAACAAGAAATTGGATCCTACGGATGCTCAAATCAAGCGTCACAAGGACTTTTCGCGTCTTCACCACGACTATGAGAAGTTAACTAAACGTGGGAAGAAGCCGCTCTACCGCGATCCTAAAATGTTTCTGTTCTTTCTGATTATTGGAATCATTCTCTTACTTATTTTCTTAGGAGAGATTTAACCACATTATTCAGTAACTTCCCGTCATGAAACATTGGCGACTATTTATCTTTTTCTTTTTAGCCCTCACCTTTTCAGGCTGTTCCTTTCAACGCTATTTTATATTGGGAAATGCTACGGACCAAACGATTTCCGTTCGATACACGCTCGAAACTCCCATTGAGGAAAGTGCGATTTTCGGAAAAGAAGGGGAGATTTATCAATCCGACAGAGATTATTCCCCCAATTGGGAGCATCCTCTTCCCTATCGCGATTTGAATAATTCTGATGAAAAAATTTCCATTCAATTGGGACCGAAGAGTACCCTCGTATTTGGGACGCTTTCGAATGATCAATACGACGCACTCACCATGAAAACCTCGAGTGGAAAACTATTCAATCTAGTAGAAATGACCTTTTCATCGAGTGGTGTAGATTATGTCATCACAAAGGACAATTTTCACGATTTCTTTTTGGAAAATGGCGGGACGTACAAATACGTAATTCAACCATGATCGCTGTAACAGACAGACTCATCTTGCGCGAACTTTCCATAGAAGACGCTCAATCTTTTTTTGATCTCAACAATGATCCGGAAGTTCTTCAATACACGGGTGATGTTCCGTTCAAATCCGTTGACGAAGCAGAAAATTTCCTCCGAAATTACTCTGAATATGAACGCTCTGGATTCGGTCGCTGGGCAGTTATTCGGAGAGAAGATCATGCCTTTTTGGGATGGTGTGGACTGAAACATAATGAAGAAGGATACGTTGATATCGGCTTTCGATTCTTTCAAAAATTCTGGGGGAAAGGTTACGCGACAGAGGCAGCACAAAAATGCATTGATATCGGGTTCTCTGAATATGGATTAAGTGAAATAATAGGGCGAACAGCCAAGCAAAATCTCAGTTCCATACGTGTCCTCGAAAAATTGGGCATGAGCTTCTTCAAAGAAGGAGAATGTCACGGTATTGAAAATGCGATGTACTTTGAAATTCGAAATGACACACAATTTTCGTAACTTCAACGGTTAAACGATATCACTTGAAAGCAACTTCGACCTTCTTGACGCTACTTTTGCTCCTCACGAGTTCCATCGTGCGGGCTCAGGATGTGCACTGGTCGCAATTTGATGCCAATCCTATTTATCAAAATCCAGGAAATACAGGTCAATTTAATGGTGACATTCGTTTTGTTGGAAATTACCGAGATCAATGGAGAAGCGTCACCGTTCCCTTCAACACGATAAATATTACAGCTGATGCAACGCTACCCTTTAACCGAAATATTGGTGTGGGAGGTATGCTGTTTCATGATGTGGTCGGTGATGGACAATTCCGTACGGTGGAATTACAGGCCAATGCATCTTATTTACTCAAATTGACAAGCGATTCAATGCATACAATTCGACCGGGAATCAATTTTGGTTTGAATCATCGACAGCTCAACACTGATCAATTCTATTTTGATAATCAGTTTGATGGAATCCAGTACAATCCAGGATTACCAACAAATGAAGTCTTTGGTACTGATCGAAAAAGTAACGTTTCTTTCGGAATGGGAGCCATTTATCAATACTACGAGAATGAGCGACTGAACTTTACGGGAGGAATCGCCATTTTCAACATCAATCGACCCAATCAAGGTTTTTTCACTACCGAAATTAAACGTGATCGACGGGTGAACATCTTTGCCAATGGAATCTATAAAATCAACTACGATTGGGATGTACTTCCGAGCATGCAGTTTTCTGTTCAGGGAGTGTATCGAGAACTCATGATTGGTGGTCGTGCAAAATATACCTTAATCAACCGCCTTGGCGAATACCGTGCGTTGTACGGTGGACTGTTTTATCGAAATAAAGATGCTGCCTTCCTATCTGTCGGAATGGATTATCAAAATTGGTTCGTGGGAATGAGCTACGATATTAACTTTTCAAAACTTGTCCCTGCCAGCCGACTTCGCGGAGGATTCGAATTATCCGTACGTTACATCCTCACTCGTTTTAAACCTAAAAAGATCGTTCACAGAATATGTCCAGATTATATTTAGTCTTCCTGTTGATGTTCGGAACATCTTTCGTTTTTGGACAAAATAACCTGCCGAAGTACCTCAAGTTCGCACAAGAACAGTACGAAAAGGGCGATTATTACTATGCGCTGCAGTATTACGAGAAAGCCATGGAACTGGATTCTAACACCGTTGATATCCTATGGAAGTACGCCGAAACATTGAAAGCCTACAAAGATTATCGAAAGGCTGAAGACTACTATCAGAAAGTCTATGACAAAGAATCTGGAAAATTATATCCGTCCAGTCTGTTGAATTTAGGCTTGATGCAAAAACAGAATGGTAAGTACGATGAAGCCATCGAAACTTTTAAGCTTGCCAAGAAGAAATACTACAAAGACAAGAAAGGATATCTCTATCAAAAGTCGAAACGGGAATTGGCAAGTACCATTTGGGCAACTTCGGCTATCATTGATTCCGCCAAAGGTGATTTTATTCGACTACCAGAGACTGTCAATACGGTCAATTCGGAATTTGGACACGGAATTTATAATGGCGAGCTCATCTTCTCAAGTCTACGGGCTGATTCTATTAATTTAAGTGAAGAGGTTTACAGCCCTGAGTATAGCACGTCCATCTACAGAAGTCGAAAGAATGAAGTGAGTTTCGAAAGTTCCGAACGCATCAAAGCATTATTTGTCGATAAACTGAGTACTGGAAACGGCACCTTTTCTCTCGACGGAACACGCTTCTACTTTAGTTTGTGTGAGGAGGAGAATTTCCAGTACCGCTGTAAGATAATGGTGGCGCAATACAACAATGGAAATTGGTTCGCTTTGGATTCTTTGGGAAGCATCATCAATGAACCCGGAACGAATACAACCATGCCGTGTATTGCCAAGTTAGGAGAAGAGGAAGCTCTTATTTTTGCATCGGACCGGGAAGATTCCAAAGGAGGATTGGACCTTTTTTATAGTAAAATTCGAAATGGAAATCAGTATCGAAAAGTGCGCGGCATAAAAGGAGCGAACAGCTTAGACAACGAAGTGACTCCCTGGTGGGATGAGCAACAACAACGTTTGTATTTTTCATCTTCCTGGCACGATGGATTTGGAGGATATGACGTGTTTTACCTCGATTACGATGGAGGATTCGGAAAGCCCGTGAATGCTGGTCAACCCATTAACAGTCCCGCCAATGACTTATATTATTTCAAAGATCTCGACACAGGCTATGTGACATCCAATCGAATTGGAGTGATGTTCAGTAAAAATCCGACCTGTTGTAGCGATATCTTTAGCTTCAAACCGCCCCAAATTGTTGTTCCACCAACACCTGAAGAAACGCTGGCGGACCTAAACAAGCGACTTCCTGTTACGCTCTATTTTCACAATGACATCCCAAATCCACGAAGTTGGGACACTACATCTCGTGTAAACTACATCGATTCTTACAATGATTACACGGCCATGATCGACACGTACAAAAAGGAATACTCAAAAGGATTGTCTGGTACCAAGTCGAATGAAGCAGAAGAAGATATTGAAGACTTTTTCATTCAATATGTAGACAAGGGAGTTGCCGACTTAGAATTATTCAGGGATCTCCTAATGAAAGAGTTGGAAAAGGGAGCCAAAATCAACATTACCGTGAAAGGGTTTGCCAGTCCGTTGGCAAAAACGGATTACAACGTCAACTTGACCAAACGACGAATCGCCTCACTCGTAAATTACATGTCGGAATATGACGACGGTGTTTTTCTTCCCTACCTAAACGGAACGGCTGATAACGGAGGCAAAGTAGTCTTTTCGCAGGTTCCTTTTGGAGAATACACAGCGAATCAATTAACGAGCGATAATCCCAATGACGTACAGAACTCTGTGTACTCCCGCGCCGCAGCAATCGAACGTAAAATCGAGATTCAAAGTGTGAGTTATTTAGAAGATGATTCAGAATTTGCCCTAGTTTCTTCGAAACCTGTAATTGATGCAGGAACGGTAAAACGAGGAAAGCTCATCACTGGAACATTTGAAGTAAGCAACGATTCTGACAAGGAAATCTCCTTTAAAGAAATTCGAATTCCATGTGATTGTATCACAAGTGAATTGCCCCAACAAACGCTTGCCCCCGATGAAAAAATGAGGGTGAAAATGGACATCGATTCCAGTCATTTGACTGACTTTTTTGTGAAGTCCATCTATTTAGGGATCGACGGGTCGGATCAGGAACTTCGCCTGTACATGTCTGGCACAATCGTAGATTGATTTCTTTCAAACAACCGTAGAAACATGAAGAAAAACAGTGTGTACATCGCCACGAGCATCGATGGATATATCGCCGATAGAAGCGGTGGACTGGATTGGCTTCACGCTATTCCTAATCCTGATATGGAAGATATGGGATTTACTCCATTTATGGAAAGTATTGACGCACTTGTGATGGGACGAGTTACCTTTGAAACAGTTTGTTCATTCGATGTAGATTGGCCGTATACAAAGCCTGTTTTTGTTCTAAGTAATACGCTCACCGAAATCCCACAATCTCATCATGACAAAGCATTTTTGATTCAGGGATCGCTCAAAGAAATCATCGATGAAATTCATCAAAAAGGTTACCATCATCTGTATATCGACGGAGGAAGCACGGTTCAACAATTCCTCAAAGAAGACTTAATCGATGAACTGATTATCACAACCATCCCTATTTTATTGGGAGGAGGATCCACTTTATTCTCATCGACTCCATCAGAATTGAATTTTGAATTGGTTGAGAGCCACATCTATCTGGGACAACTCGTTCAGAACCATTATCGTCGAAAACGGAATTAATCGAACTACTGCGCATAATTACTTACCGCAAAATCTCCCCAATCCGCAATCGCACGAATGAGTGGTTTCAGCGTCTCTCCAAAAGGCGTTAACGAATACTCTACTTTCAATGGAGGTTTCGATGTATACACTTTGCGTTCCACTAATCCATCTTCCTCTAGAGCTTTCAGTTGAAGGCTTAAGGTTCTCTCCGTGACAGTGGGCATCGTCTTCCGTAATTCATTATACCGCAACTTCCCTTGCATCAAATGATAAAGGATTACCGTTTTCCATTTCCCTCCAATCATTCCCATCGTAAGGCTTGTGCAGCAAGGGTATTCGCTACCATTGAACTGAATCATTTCCGAGATATTTTCTTTCATAAATTGATACTATCCTTTTTGACCGTTATTGCGAAGATAAAAAACTATATATATGTTTGCAACTATAATTAGTATAGTAAAAATAATTCAAAATGAAAAAGCCAAACTTTAGTCAAGAAGATATTCTCAACGCATTTCAATACCGTCATGCCTGCAAAGAATTCGATACCGATAAAAAACTCTCGCAAGATGAAATTGAGTTCATTCTCGAAACAGCTCGCCTCTCTCCTAGTTCCTTTGGATTCGAACCGTGGCACTTTGTAGTGGTTCAGGATAAAGAACTTCGTGAACTTCTCAAACCGATTTCGTGGGGAGCACCGTTGAAATTAGACACGGCCAGTCACTTCGTGTTAGGACTAACCATGAAAGCTCCGATGACTAAATGGGACTCTGACTACATCTCCTATATGATGAACGACGTGAAACAGCTGCCAGAAGATTTGAAAGAAATGTATTTGAAGTTCTATCGAGAATTTCAGGAGCGCGATTTTGATCTCGATACAGATCGCAAACTCTTCGACTGGGCATCGAAACAAACTTACATCGCACTCGGAAACATGATGACATCCGCAGCACTCGTAGGAATTGATAGCTGCCCGATTGAAGGTTTTCATCAAGAAAAAGTAGAAGCATTGCTCCGTGATAAGTTCGACATCGACACCAACAAGTACGGATTGTCCTACATGGTTGCATTCGGACACCGCAAAAATGAGCCTCCTCACGCGAAAAGCAGAAGAGCAATGAACGAGATAATTGACTGGAAATAACGCTCAAAATTTGGTCAGTCGCTATCAGCTTTACTCCCCTTCCAATTCATTCTCAATGATGTAGGTTTTCTTAACAAATCGAGCTTCCTATTGTCGTCGTTATTGTGCATATTTATAGTAGCAACAACACAACCATAACTTAAAAAGAAAGAATATGAAAATTCAGTTTAACACAGATAAAAACAT
>JBFHGY010000092.1:0-8494 GCA_041582905.1 Crocinitomicaceae bacterium
CAACCATTCTCTGGTACTTTGAAATGAACAATCTAACCATTTTACACATCTACTCGCTGTTCGAGTTCATGGCCTTCTCTGCATTTTTTTGGAGTGCTACGGAAAGTAAACTGAAAAAGAAATGGATACTGACTATTTCAGGAATTGTGTCGTGCTCGTTGGTGATTGACTCCATTTGGAACGAATCTCTCCAGGATTTCAACAGCTTGGGGATTTTCATCTCGAACGGCACGATCATTTTCTATTCGATCACCTACTTTTTTGAACTACTTGGAGCTGACACGAATGAACGAAAATACCTGGTTTTAAATGCTGGAATTTTAATCTTCATCTGTGAAAGCTTGGTCATTTTCCTCTTTGGAAATTTCTTGAAAAACATAGACATTATTGAACAGGCTATACTTTGGTACACGCACATTACAACCTACATTCTTTTTCTATCATTGATCTTATGGAATTATGTTAAACTCAACCGATAGCTCAGAAAACATAACGCTCTACATTGCGCTAATTCTTTTTGCAGTGATTGCCCTAGCACTTGCTATCATCTTGCTGTTCTTTGTATCGAGAAAAAAAATCGTTCGTGAAAAATTAGAAGCTCAAGCACTCAAACTCAAGCATAAATCCGACTTGGTTCGCTACAACATCGAAACGCAAGAAATGGAACGTCAACGCATCGCTCAAGATCTTCATGACGACGTGGGTTCTCAACTCAATTTAATTTCACTTGGACTCCATCGTTTACAAAAAATCGGATCAGCTATCGAAAAGGAAGAAACGGATGCCATTTTATTGACCACGGAAAGGGTTATTGATCGCGTTCGTTCCCTTTCGCATGAACTTTTACCTCCCATTTTAGAGAAATTCGGATTGATCGCAGCCCTTCAAGAAGTGGAATTCAACTACAATAAAACGAACTCCATTCAATTGGATTTCAAAACCAATATTGATGATGAAGACACCTGTGTTGATCTCAATCAACGCCTGCATTTGTATCGAATTTGTCAAGAATTAATTCAAAACTCCTTGAAACATGGAAAAGCAAAACTGATTCGAATTGGTTTATTGGAACAGGAGGAAACACTCTTGCTTTCTGTCTATGACGATGGAGTAGGATTCGATCCGAATAAACTCAAGTCTGGCAAAGGAATGGGATTACTGAATATTGAAAACCGTGTCGAAATGTTGAATGGAACGCTCTCGATTGAATCGGAGCTAAATGAGGGGTCGTCCTTCCAAATATGCCTACCTAAAACGGAAAGAGATGAAAGAAAAGATTAAGATTGCTATTGCGGAAGATGAGGGATTAGTACGAAGTGGATTTCGCGCTGTGTTGAAAGAGGTCCCCAATTTTGATGTCGTTCTAAACGCTTCAAATGGGAAAGAACTGATTGATAAACTTGATTCGGCAGAAGAACTCCCGAATATCATCCTGATGGATTTAAACATGCCGGTAATAAATGGCGTTGAAGCAACAAAAATCATTCGAGAAAAACACCCAGACATTCAGATTATTGCGCTCACATCGTACAACAGTACTTCTTTCATCTTGAGTATGATTAAAATTGGTGCTTCCGCGTATATTCTCAAAAATGAAAATCCAGATAGTCTAATTCTTGCTATCAACGGAGTGTACGAAAATGGTTTCTACTACGATCGAAAAGTGTTGGAGGTACTCAAAGAAAATGCCATTCACCCAACGCGTGCTCGCGAAATTCAGTTCACGTATGCTCAATTAACCGATCGCGAGCTACAAGTATTAGAGTTGATTTGTCGACAATACACGACTACAGAAATCGGCGAAAAGCTTTTTATCAGTCCACGGACTGTGGAAGGGCACAGAAACAACCTCCTGCAAAAAACGGGAATGAAAAATGTGGTAGGATTGGTTGTCTACGCGATCAAAAATGAACTCGTAGACATCCCAAATAATTCGTTTAGTTAGAAAGTATAACGAAGTGAAAATGCTCCACCGTATCCAATTCCAGATGTTCCACCAAGGAATCCCCACATTGGACGAGCATCTAAACCAAGCTGAATCGGCGCACCCAAATCGTTGAAATCGTATTCAATACCGATTTGTCCCCCCAAGGCAAGCGTAAGATCATCATCATTATCGAAGTCATCATAGTTATAGAATCCAACTTGTCCACCCAATCCGGCAAACCAATTTAAGCCTCCATCGATGTTCCAAACCCAATGATAAATTACTGAGAGCGCAGAGTGACCATGGTAATGACCATGTCCTTTCACGTAATGTCTTCTCCATCCCAAATCAATTTCCAAACGATTAGCACTTCCGAGACCGTGCTGATACGAAATTTCGGCTCCACTTCCGAAGTTTCCAGAAACACCACGAATACCAATTGCATGTGGATTTACCTGAGCTGTCCCAAAAAAGCTAAGTGCTATGCAAGACAAAAATAAGATCAATTGTTTTTTCATTGTACTGATTTAATAGATTGAAAAATCCGCGTTCAAGCAAAGGTATATTATATTTTAATAGCGCCGTGTCTACGTAAGGTAAATCGATGAATCAACCGAAATTGGCGTCAAACGACATGTAAACAGGTTTCTTAAACGGTTAATCGTTATGCTGACAGTATTTCCTCCGCTCTTCGTCGAACCTCATTAACTAGTGCTTCTGGCTCAAGAATTTTCACCTCTCCTCCGTAGCTCAATAAGGAACGGATTAATTCTTCGGAGATATTCACTTTTAACGAAAACTCGCAGTAATCTTCCGTTTCTTTCACTAAGGTTTGAGAACTATGGAACGGCTGGGAAGCGATGTATTTCGATGCCACTGCATTTGCTGAAAATCGAACCTCGGAAGGATCTTCATTCCCACTGGTAATTCCCACCGCGTACTTAAAAAAGTTATCTGGCTTAAAATCTGTTGGTTTTTCAGCTGTTTCATTCGAAATTTCCAGTTCCGTCATACGGTCTAAACTAAACGTGATGAAGTCTTGTCGTGCATCATCAAATGAAATCAAATACCACCGATTTCTGTATTCCTTCAACAAAAGTGGAATTACTTTACGCGTTTTGGTTTGACCAGAGATAAAACTCGTGTAGTTAAAGTGTACCCACAATGATTGCTTGATCGCTTCCAAAATCGGCGAAAGAAACTCGCTTCCTTTATCCGAAAGTGATTGTTCGAACTGAATAAACTGTTCTCCCCCGTCCTGCGTCACTTCCACTCGTCCGACAATCTTATCAATCGCGTTACCGAATTGTTTGAAGAGATCCACATCACGGAATTGCATCAAGGTTTTTGCTGCGAAGGAAATGGCGCCTAAATCATCATCCGTTAAAGGGATATCATTAATCGAGAAGTCGGGATCTTCGTAATAGTAACCACCATTTGCTCGACTGTATTTAATGGGTGCGTCATGCTCCATCTTCATGGCAAACATATCCTTCTCAATGGTTGAATCACAAATATGTGCTCCATCGATACTACCAAACAAAGACTCTTCGCACGCTTCGCGCAAATCTTGCTTTGAAGGATACGGCTTGTATTTGTTTCGAATACATTTATCAATGATTCGATATCGAATCAAGGCATTTTTGATGTGTGGCATGACTTCCTTTTATAAAGAGACCTTCATTCCGTCCTTTTCCTTTGAGTAACCGAAGAGTTCGTAATACTTAATCGCTTTTACTACTTCCTTCGGAACGTCATCTTCCCACATGGATGTTCCTGCTTTTATTTTGGCCAACACATCATCCGACAGAATATGGAGAAGCTTCGGATCGTAATTCTCAAACGACTCTAATTTCCCGTTGTCCTTCATGTATTGCAACAAACCTTGCTGTTTAGGTTGAATTTCGAGTGTACTTAAATCATACAACTCACCCGTTTCTACGTTGTTTGCAGGGTACACATACATCTTCACTTTTCGACCAAACCCACGACCGAAGGCTTCCAAAATTCCTCCAGGAAGGTTGTGATAATATTGTTCATCGAAGATGGTCTGCAAGTTGTAAATCCCTACGATTGCTCCCAAACGATACCCTTTGGCAATCGATGACAAATAATCGACCATTTTGTAATGCTTCAGGTAATTCGAAATCATTACTGTGTAACCAAGCGTCCCAAGAAGTTCCGCACGATCCACAAAATCTTTATCGGAAATTTTTCCGTCGGCGGTTAAATCTTTCAAGGTCAACTCAACAATCACGCGCAATTTATCTTCGGTCACATCTTCTTCTTTCAAGAATTGCTCCTTTCCACGCTCAAGCATGTCGATATGCACTTTTGTTACGGGACGAAAACGTCCACGGCTCAACAAAATATTTTTCTTGTACAACGCAGTTGCTGGCTGAAGTACATTCCCTGACAAGTCGAACATTGTTGCGTCGGTAATTCCACGCTTTACGAGGTTCAATGCGATAATTCGGTTATCGAATCCTTCAAAATCAGGTCCGGACAAGCGAAGCATGTCAATCTCCATTCGTTCACGTGGCAAGCGATAGACTAGGCTTGATAAGAAATCGTTCAAGTTGTCCGAAGAAAAATACACGGCATGAATCAAGTTCACTCCTAGAATTCCGAGTGCTTCTTGTTGCGCTTTATGACTGCGATCGTGCATTTTCACGTGCAAGATCACATCGTTCGGTTCCTGCCCTTGTTTGAATTGAAAACGCATTCCAACCCAACCTTGTCCCTGATTGGTTTTGTGGTAATTCAGCGACTCCACCGTATTACAAAAAGCAAAAAAGCGCGCTTCTTCCGATTTTCCCGGCAAGCTATCTTGAAGTGTCGAATACTCCTTTCCCAGCATGGTGATCAAACGCTCTTCACAAACGTATCTTGACGCTTCGCCATACAGCGAATCCGAAACTTTCATATCATACGCCGAGTGCGTGTAGGCAATTGTACCCGAACTTCCTCCTGCCTTAAAAAAGTTGGCCGCTACTTCCTGTCCCGCTCCAATTTCAGCGAAACATCCGTAGATGTCTGGAGTCAAATTGACTTTCAGTGCTTTTTCTTCTGTTGTCAGTCGTCTTTCTTCTGTCATGTATCTTTATCAATTCGGATCTTGAAAATCCGGGTTATTTATGAACGATTCGTCCGATAATGTCAATAAAAAATCTTTTAATAGTCCCTTTTCGTAGTCATCCAGCTGAACACCTCCCTGACTTGCAAATTCAATTAGCGGGTCTATTGTTGGGCTCATCTGTATACCTGATGAATAATGATTGATCACATCATCTAAGGTAGCAAAACGTCCATCGTGCATATACGGAGCTGAGAACTCAATGTTTCTCAACGTTGGGACTTTGAATTTACCATTATCTGTTGGATTACCTGTAATATCACCTCGTCCTAAGTCGGAAAAGGTCGCATCCAAGCCATTATTCGAGAACTTTTTCACTTGCATCAAAGGCCCGTTGTGGCAATGAAAACAGTCCGCTCCATTTAAACTTTTGAATAAATCATAGCCAGCCCATTGTTGCGGTGTAATGGTTGAATAAATCGCTTGTTCCGTAGCATTCAGCGCGAGTCCGTTCTCGTATTTATACATTACATCGTATTTCGAAGAGCCCGAAATCATGGTACGTAGGAACTGAGCTATCGCCTTTGCTGCTCGGTCGGAATCTACTCCAGGAGTTCCAAAAGCTTTAAAAAACAAGTTTCGATATTCGGTAGATGCACTCAATTCAGCTACCACATTCGTCCATGTATCATGCATTTCAATTGGATCTTCAACCGGCATTAGAACCTGTTCTTCCAATGTTCCTGCGCGACCATCCCAGAAATAGAAATCGTCCCAACCGAGATTGACCAAAGCCATCGAGTTACGTGTGCCCAGGATTCCGTCTATTCCTTCCGAAAACTGATTTGGATCAGAGTATGCATTTTGTGGAGCATGACAACTGGCACATGCCATCGTATTGTCTCCACTCAATTTTGTCTCGTAAAACAACTTTCTACCCAACTCTACTCCTTCCACTGTCATGGGATTATCTTCTGGAATAATCATATCAGGAAAATGTGAAGGTATGTCCAACTCATAAGGCGTTGGCTCATACGCCACCTTGTCCTTCTTACACGAAAGTATAACGGCAATAATTGCGAAAGATACAAGGAGATACTTCATCTAAAATTCCGATAGAGCCGCATTAAAATTTTGGATCACTTTGAGAGAAAGTGCCTCTTGTCCAGCTGCTGAGTGTGATGTAAATTCTGTTTTGAGATCAATCGGCTGCGTGGCATTCGCTAAAAACGCTTGCATATCCAGTTTCAAAGGGAATCGATAACTCAAATCTCCCGTTTGTTGCCAATTGATGTTTGAGAAGGAAAAGGTTTGTAAGTTTTCATCTAAGCCGATGTGAAAAGTAACCAAATGATCAAAAAGGTCATTGCCATCCGCGATGGTATCGACTTTTGCCTCCACTTTTACGAAAATATATCCAGGATTCCATCCCCAATGCATATCTCCACTGTTTGATATGTTCAATACATTATCATTCGGGAACGCCGAAGGATCATCATGATTGATTCCAGATTGCACTCCCAAATTCCCGTTCAAAGAAGAAAAAGAACTAGGTTCGCCTTCTGCTGTAAAAAGCGCCGTTCCCGATTCACGATAATTGAAAAGAGCAGCATCTTTCAATTGAGCACTTGCTCCACGAACATCTTCTGCAAAAAATTTCAGGTCTGTAAACTGCACTCCATACCCTTCTGGAGTAAGATACGTTGAATCCAAATACAAGGTCTGTCCACCATAAACAGGTTGAACAGTCATACTCAACTGCGAAGACGCGGGTTCCTGCGGCTCATCTACTTTGTCTTCTTTACATCCAACAAAGGCGACCGACAGAGAAACCAAGGAGAGTATGAAGAATTTTCTAGTTCCAGTTGCCATACAAACAAATTTACGCAATTAATCGCAGCTTCTCAAATCAAAAAAAAGTCATTGATTGTTCGGTAGTTGTTCTTGGATTTACTGTCGAATATGTACCTTAGTCGGCATGTCCGTTACGTCCCAAAATCTCGACAAACCCTTCAAAATTTTCAATGCCTCCGCAGGTAGTGGAAAAACCTACCATTTGGTGAAGGAATACATCGAATTGTTGATTGGGGACGAGCGCAGACCTGATGCTTTTTCTGGAATCATTGCGATGACCTTCACCAACAAAGCTGCACTCGAAATGAAAGAGCGAATTATCGCAGCATTGGATCAGATTTCATCACCTGAATATTTCAAGAATAAAGCTGCTACACTGACTCAGGACATTGCTTCAACGCTTGGATTATCTACACAAGATGTTGTGCTTCGCTGTGAGAAATCGCTCAAGATGATCTTGCACAATTACGAAGATTTTCATGTCATGACGATCGATAAATTCAATCTGCGCTTGATTAAATCGTTTGGGCGAGATTTGGATTTACCAGCAGAATTTGAAGTCGTTTTAGATGAATCGGAATTAATTGAATTGATTGTTGATGACATCTTGAATCAATTGGGAGAGACAGGAAGCCAAGCTTTAAATAAGTTGATTTTCGAATACGCGAAGTCAAACGTTGATGAAGGGAAATCATGGAACTTCAAACGAGAACTGATTCGCTTTGGAGGTATTTTGAACAGCGAAAAGAACAACGCCATTGTCGCCCGACTTTTAGAAATGGACTTCTCTGAAGAGCAATACGGCAGCTTAATTCATCGAAAGAAGAAAATTGAGGAGCAATTTCTCGCTCGGGTAAGTGCCTTGAAATCTGTGTACGACCGATCCGAAGTAGACAAAACGCAGCTTCACGGAGGTGGACATACGATCACTGATGTCACAAAAGTTACTTCGTTTGATTCTTTCCCTGTTCAGCAGCAATTGATTGGTAATCGTCTAGCGAAAAATATGCAGGCTGAGGACACCGCAAAAAAGATGTTTCCTGCAGAATGGCGGAGTGAGCTTCTCTCCATTGAGGAATACTGGAATCAGCACCTCGAAGAATTTGCTTCACTCTCACTTTTCCTTCGGAACTTCTTCAACATGGCGCTGTTGCAATACATGGCCAGCGCACTCAATCGCGTTAAAAAGGATGAACAATTGATCCGAATATCGGAGTTCAACACCTTGATTTCCGAATTGATTCAAAATGAAAACGCCCCCTTCATCTATGAACGATTAGGCACGCGTTTTCAACATTTTTTGCTCGACGAGTTTCAAGACACATCACGCTTGCAATTTCTCAATCTGGTTCCTCTTATTCACAATTCCATTTCAGAGAGATACACAAACTTGATTGTGGGTGATCCAAAACAATCGATTTATCGTTTTAAGAATGGAGTTGCCGAGCAATTTGTGGCACTACCGCACATATACAATCCAGAACAAGAACCCAATATTGCACTTCAATCGAACTATTTTGATCAAATGGGTGAAGTACACGCCCTGGAGAACAACTGGCGTTCCAGTCCTGTGATTGTAAATTGGAACAATGCCTTTTTCGAGGAAATGCGTCAGCACTTACCCGAAATCTCAACCA
>JBFHGY010000093.1:0-8408 GCA_041582905.1 Crocinitomicaceae bacterium
AAGTGAATACCTTTTGCCTGAAGCGACAAAGGTAGTATCAAAGTATTTGGGAATAGAATCGACATAGGATTGACCATATCCTGAATAGACCGTTGGAAGAATAGGGCCCGTATCATCGATCACCTCCCTTTCTTCTACACGCGGAAGCTCCGCATTCGGAAGTTCTGGATCGTCCTTACATGAAAAGAGCAATGTACTGGTAATCAGAATCAATAGGGCGATGAGAAAAGTACTACGATTAAAATCCAATGCGCTTCTTTTTAGTGGTTTGATCAAATTTCTTCGCTTGATAGTTGAAAATTTCGGCAACGGTTAATTCTTCATCTACTGGATCGAGTCCAAGTGAGTCAAGTAAGCTATTCGTTTTCTCTAGAGTTAAAGCTTGGAAATCATAGTAGGCAATCATGCGTCCTTTTCTCAGCAAAGCCTTGTCTACTTTTTCAATATTTGTATTGAAAGTACAGATGATTTTCACGTTCAGATAATCGCTAAAAAGTCCATCAGTGAGTTGCAAAATGGTCGAAACAACCGAGTTTTCATTGGTTTGCTCGCGTGTAGTGAGTACCTTTTCAGCGTCTTCAATGATCAAAACGGAATCGCGATGTTTCAATAGAAACGAAATGAATTCTGGATCGAGTAACTCATTCACAAACTCGTTTTGAATAAAAATGAAACTCTTTTCAGTGTGCGTTCCGATGAGGTGTTTGATGTAGGATGTTTTTCCCGTCCCAGGTTTTCCGTGGAGAAGAATGAGACCTGCCTTACTGGTATCCAAGGATTGTTCGATGATTTCATTGACTTCCACAAAATCCGAATTGTACGTAGCAGGAATGTCCAACTCAAACTTCTCGAGTTTCACTTCTTTCGTTTTGAAATTGTCTTTCACTTTCGATAAGATGCGGAACGTTGGCGATTTCTTCTCTCCAAGTTCTTTTCGCAAGGTGTGATTCATCGATACGACCCATTCTTCCGTGTCCTTGAGTGCGGCATCATACAAGAATTCGACATCGAGGAAATTGTTTTGAAGGGACACCCAAACAACCAATCGTTTACTTGTACTCTTGAAAAGATATTGGAAAACATAATCGCTGGATAATTCGGTATCTTGATCATCTTTTGTACTCCAACTTTTTGTGACAACTTCTAAATCATTGCCTGAAGGATCAATCAATTCAATGACTTTTTCCATGTTCTTTTTCGTCTCTTCCAATGGGATTTCAGCGAGCATATCCGACGCAATTGCATCGAAACAAATGGTGAAATACGCAGATCGATCAAAATCGTGGTAGGCGTCGAAGGATTTAATTAATTCAGTCATGTACGATATTACTAAAGGTAGAAGAGTACAAGAACATTAAATTTTGAGTGAAGTGCAAATGAAAGGCTTGGAAATTCTATTTGCTACAGGTTTCTATTCCAGTTAATTCACTTTTCGTGTGAACGAGCTTTGTTTAAAATAGCTTCAAAATCTGGCCGAAGAGCAGAGCCATTTGGACCGTTAATATAGCTTAAACCGTATTCGGCAAATGCTCTGGCACTTTGATGGTTTCCCAAATGACTGTGGACAAATGCTAAAATTCGAGCTGTTCTTCCTTTGAGGGGAAATGGAATAGGTCCTTCGTATGTTTCAATATTCTTCGGAGAAATTTTTTGAAAGGCCTCTTCCCATGAATGGAAGAGCGAAAAGAATTGTTTTCCCTCTGTTTCGTATGAGTGTAAGAGTTTTTTGTTGAGTTCAATAATCCCTTCTTCCGTATCTGGATATTTCCACTCTAGCTCTTCGGAATTCGGGTTAATTCGTTGGCGAATATCGACGCCCGCCGTACTCATCTGTTTTAGCTCACACGGAACGGAAAGTGGAATGAAGTTGAGATGAACCCCAATTTCGATATACATTTTTCCGCCATATCGATCACCATAGAAACTGATGAGTTCAATAATCTCATTGGGCTGTTTTCTGTAAAATTGAAAACCTGATCCCTTCCAACCAGCTTTCCGTAGTTCAGGAGCTAAATGCTCAGCAATCGATTTCTTGATGATCGCGGTATCTACTTTAATCTTATTGTTGTTACTTTTCGAAATGAGCTTGCGAAGAAAATTCATAATACGCGACGCTGTGGGTTATTGAATAATCCTATAATCGTGAATTCCGAGAACCAACGCAATTATTTTCAAGGTACGTTGTCGCTCCGCTTCGAGGTGATTTTCCCGTCGATCAAAGTAGTTCTTGTCGTTTTTATCGACGAGCATGGGCTCGGAGAAGAAGCCGGGCTTGTTATGTTCGATAAAAATGGATTGATCAAGAATGGTTGATTCGTACGGCAGTCGTTCAAAATAAAAGTCAAGTGTTGTAATTCTTCGTTTCCAGAACTCTCTTGGAAGCCAATAGCGGTAATCGGAGAAAATGCGTTCATTGGACATAAACAATGGTGTTCTCAAAATTGAATCTCGTATCTCGTCGTTGCGCGCTTGGACTTTTTCAATATTGGATTCCTTCCATTTTTTTTCAAAGCGGATGTGGAACCGAAGGATGTCATCGGCTTGGTATAAATCGGTGAAATAGGCTGTCCGCTCGGCTTCTTTCCATTTTCTTGGAAGTATGGAAGGGTTAAGGGATGAGAAATAACATACAGAGTCTAATAATTCGGTTTGGAAAAAATCGAATCTATTTGGAGTAATATCAAAGGGATCATCAGATGGAACGCCGATTTCGGCAAGGTAATTCTCGTTACACGAACGGCAGAAGGTTACCTGAAATCCATCCTTCGTTTCTTCCAAAAACCATTCGTCACCAATCAGTAGTTCAATTTCGTCCACAAGAGAATCTATCTTCTCTTTCTGTCGTTGTCCAAAGAGGGTAGAAGAGGAAAAAATCAGAACGAAAAAGAGGAGTAAATTCAGTTGCATGCTCGATGGATTAAAATTCCCAGGTGACTGTCAATGGTTTTTCCATCCACGGCAGTTGAACTACTGAAAAATTGAATGGCGCTTGTTGGAGAAGAATATCGTACGGTCTCTTTTCTACGCTGAGGTTCCAACCTTCTTTGGTCGAACGCATCACTCCATTCCGCATGAACCAATTACCTCGAAATTGTTCAATTGAACTGTTCTCAATTCCTTGCCACGAAACGATAATAACTTGAATCAACGCGTCGATGGTTTGCTTTTCCTCATCCGATAAAACGGATTCTGCTGGGACCGATTCGTTTGGGTTTCGGTTACAAATGACGTTCACTAGAGGTGAAACGCTCGGCTGTTCAAACGCGCCAATGCACAGATAGTTGAGTGCTTGAACGGCTTTTGTAGGGTCGAGTATTGTTTTTGGATTTTCTCCTACAATTTCTAAACGTTCAAATAACATAGGCATGTACACAGCGGCAATAACAATTCCAGCTTCTTTTACATCGATTTCTTGTGGTGTGGTTTCGGACATGAATTCCTTGTTTTTATGTTGGTTTGATGAGTAAAATACAAATTAATTGAGTTTCAATTGATTTCTCACACGTACTTAATATTTGCTTCAAACTGTTCATCCTAGTCGCGTGAATTGTTAATGTAGCCATAGTTTGAAGTTGACAGATGAGAAATGAGACAAAACCACCTTTGCAGCAAAAAAAGAATGGAAGTATTCATCGTACTATTTGGAGCACTTTTCTCCGTAATGAACCCCTTTGGAACGGTTCCTGTTTTCGCTGGTTTAACGAGTAAGAATTCGAAGCAGGAGCGGAACATAATTGCATTTTGGACAGCGTTCAACGTGTTACTCATTTTATTGATTTCCTTTTTCGCAGGGAAGTACATTCTGATGTTCTTCGGAATCACACTCGATTCATTGAAAATTGCAGGAGGATTGATCATTGCTTCTTCTGGATTTGCACTGTTAACTGGTGAATTCAGAAAACACAAAGGGATGAAGCGGGATAAAGTGAAGGAAGATATTGAGACGAGATCCGATATAGCACTCACGCCATTGGCCATGCCGATGATCGCAGGACCTGGAACCATTTCGCTATTGATTACCTATAATCAGGAGTATTCTGGACTGATGAACATTCTGTACATCCTTGCTGCGATTGTTCTGGCGGTGGCATGTATTTATTTCATTCTGAAAAGTTCATTCTACATTGTGAAATGGCTGGGGGCGTCAGGAATTAATGCCTTGTCACGAATCATTGGATTTATCGTGATTGCCATTGGTGTAGAGTTCATTATTTCAGCAGTGGTGAGCGTGTTGAAATTAGGTTAAAACAGATTTGATAAAGCAAAAAAGAGGTCGTTGAAAAACGACCTCTTCTCATTTAAAAATGATTGTTTTCTATTTCACAATGAACTTAGAAACGTAAGGATTTTCATCTACAATTACGGTAATGAAGTAAAGTCCAGATTCTACCGTTCCAAGATCAATCATCTCAGAGCTGTTTCCTGTCACTTCACCTACATTGTTCGTATAGATTGTTTGTCCCAATTCATTTGTTACTGCTACTTTCACATCTGCATTTTCCATCAAGGAAATATCCAACGTGAATGAACCGTTGTTCGGGTTTGGATAGATTGACAATGAGTTACCATCACCAATTTCTTCCAATCCAACAGTTGTCAATGTAACAGAATCAGAATACGTCGCTGTTCCACATTCGTTCGTTACTGTCAAGGTTACTTGGTACGTTCCAGCTGCGGTGTACACATGCGTTGGATTCTCCAAGTTAGATGTGTTACCATCACCGAAGTTCCAATCGTATGTCGCTGTACCTTCTGCTGCTGATGTGTTCGTGAAGAACGCAGTTACGTACGAAGTAGTTGTTGTGTAACTTGGTACTGGAGTTGAAGCTCCAACCACCGTCACAGAATCTACACCCGTTCCACATTCATCCGTAAGGTTCAAGATGTATGTTCCACTTGCCGTAACAGTGATAGACGGTGTAGTCTCAGTTGTTGACCAATCGTAGTTGGTTCCAGTTTGCGTACTTGTCAGTGTCGCTGATCCTGGAGTACAGAAGAACGTTGTATCTGCTGAAATGAAGTTGTTGTAAACAAGAGCAGATTGCGTCACAATGATGGTATCAGAACCAGTTGTTCCACATGCACTCATTACATCAACGTAGTACGTTCCAGGTGTAGTTACATCAATCCACTGCGTAGTGTCACCTGTTGACCAAAGAATGGTGTCTGCAGGCGCTCCAGCCCAAAGTGTAAGTGTCTCATTTGTACAGATAGCTAGATCTGAACCAAGGAAGTTTCCAGTAAGAGGTGCGAATTCATCCGCTCCGATGTCTGGAGTAGAAGCATCTCTTGGTGATCCATCGATATCGATTGTCACGGCTGCAAGAGGAGTTCCTGCTCCGTTTAACGAATCGCTACATACGTGTAGGTCTTCGAATGACTGATATACAGGATCCACAGAAATAGAGTTCATATCAAATCCTGTTACCGATTGGAATGCTGCCAAATCTGCTTGATCTCCGTTGAAGTAAGCAACGTTGTTTCCTGTTGTGTAGTAATTGTTGTAATCTGAATTCAAAATTGTGTAGTTCGATGCGAAGTAAACAGCATAACCTGGTCCTTCTGTCACATAACTATTGTTGATTGATTCGTTCAAACCTCCACTTGTTGCGTAGAACGCACGTGAGCTAGTTCCTTCACTTCGTACGAATACACTGTTGTTCGTCAACATTACACGACTATCATTCGTCATGTAAATTCCGTAAGATGTTGAAGCAGAAAGTGGATTTCCAACGCTAATCATGTTGTTGGCAACCATCGCTGAGTTTCCAAGAGTCCCGTCACAGTTACTCAAGTAAAGACCGTATCCGTATAAGTCTGGACCAACAACTACGTTATTTCCAGTCATTTCCATAGCGTTGTCACAGTAAGTCATGTACACTCCGTAGCAAGAACCTGTGTATGGGCTGTTGAGGGCAACATTGTTGTTATTGAATACTGGGAAATCTTGATAGTAAAGACGAACACCTGTGTAATAAGCTTCAGTGAATTCATTGTCTTCAAATACAGTTCCTTCTTCTAGGGATGTTGTTCCATCTCCGTACCAGTAAACTGAGTAGCTACCACCAATAAATGAGTTTCCAATGAATGAGTTGTAGCTGTCATTTCCATTTGCAGAATACAAAAGTACTCTGTTAGTAGAAGTAGTTGTACTTGCTCCTCCTAAGATACCACAATCCCAAACGGTATTGCTATCAGAAACTCCTCCGAAATCCATTACACGAGCGTAAGTTGCGCCTGTTGCTTCGAGTGTCATTTGTTCAATGCTCACGTGGTCAGCACCTGAGAATCTCATTGTGTAGTTTTCATTCAAGAGGGTGCTCGCAAAGGTGAGAAGAACACTGTCTCGGTGTCCATCTTCTGATCGGAACGTAATAGTATTCGTTCCACTAGTTCCGCTAATTGCACCTAAAGTAACTTGCTCATTGTAGACTCCTGAACGTACGTCAAAAACAACAGGTCCACATACTCCGTATGCATTCAAATCTGATACAGCTGATGTGAAGTCTGGATAATCAGGTGTTGTTCCTCCGATGGTAAAGTTTCCTGCGAGCGAAGGTTGAACGATAACCAAAGATGAATCGTTGTTCGTAACCGTATCAGCTACACCGTTTGGCATCGCCGTCCATGCTTCAATTACAGTTGGAACTCCAGCAACGAAGTTGTAGGATCCAAGTGTTACTTGTGTGGTGTAAGGGAATGCTCCTCCAACAGTGTCAATCAATCCAATGTGGTTGTATGGTGTTTGTGGTGCTCCGTTAATTGTCCAGTTCACCATTACACTATCAATCTGGTTGATTCCGTAGTTTCTAAGTGTTACCACAACGTCTTCTGTTCCTTCACAGAAGTTCATTGGACCGTCAATGCTAGAAACTCCAGCATCGTCAGGTGAAGAACTCAATGGAAGACATGCGTTGTATGTATCCAATACTTCCTGAGCATCAAGAGCTCTGTCGTAGAATCGGAATTCATCCATAATTTGTCCGGATGCCATCCCTGTGCTGCTAGAATAACCTCCAACTTTAAAATCAGTTCCTGTAATGTTTAAGGCACCTTGTGCTACAGTAGTGTTCAATACACCATCATGATATGATGTGATGTTACCAGCAACAGCATCGTAGACGAAAACAGTCATAGATGGAGTTCCAACTGGAGCACATCCCGTACACGGAACATCAGTTACAGGTCCTCTAAGGATGAAGTTTCCTGCTCCTGCAACACCATTTGTAAAACAACGGAAGCTACTAGCTCCTGCATCTCCAAATTGATAAAAAAGTGTAGTTGAACTTGGAATATTGTCTGTCCAAAAAGCAATAGTCCAGGATCCTGTCCCTAAGTTGGTGTTCCATCCTGTACTCACGTAATCAGAAGAACTGCTTCCTCCTGTTCCGATAAGTCCGGATCCACAAAGTCCGTTTCCTCCTTGGGTCATTCCACCCATGAGGGTACCTGTGTTTGTTCCGGCTGGGGGAGTTAATGCGTCATTGTTTACAGCTGTTCCTGTTTGATTGAACTTGTAGTAGAGAATCTCTGGCTCAGTGCCCTGAGAAAATACAAAGCCCGAAAACAAAACTGCAGACAAGACGAAAAATAATTTCGTAGTCATTTGTTTCATAATAGGTAAGAGTTTATGTTTTTAATTTGTGGAACAAAGGTGCGACTATTTCGTGAGAGCAAAAAGAAATGTTAGGAAATTAACACACTCGTCTCAGTTCATTCGAAAAGGTATAGAAGAGGTAGGCTTCAATTGTTGGATAACCCATTTCGCTCAGAACGGCAGCATACTCGGTAACTTGCTTCTCATCTTTCGCACTTGGAACTCCTGTTTTGTAGTCCAGAATTACGGTTTTTTCTTCCTTAAGAATAACTCGGTCAGGACGTAAGATTTTTTCCTTATTCACGATAAATGCTTGTTCAGA
This sequence comes from Crocinitomicaceae bacterium, assembly GCA_041582905.1. GTDB lineage: Bacteria > Bacteroidota > Bacteroidia > Flavobacteriales_D > Crocinitomicaceae > UBA4466. The sequence continues at coordinate 7,920 of JBFHGY010000093.1, forward strand.
CAAGATAGAAATAGTGTTTTCGAACAAGGAACAATAGTCTTGTTGATCAAAAATCGCATGTAATTTCTCTTTTAGTCGATCTTTATTTTCGATGGAAACTTCACCTGAACGGATACCTTTATTGAGTTCATCATCGATCTCTTCTTTTCGCTCAATTTGGCTAATGAGGGTGTGAAATTGGATTCCATATTGCATTTCGGGCGATAAATAATCTCCATCTCCAAGTGCTTCGTTGTCCTGAAGTGAAATATGCGGAAACCACAAGCGATCGTGAATGGAAGTAGGGACAAATGTGGTTTGATCTTCTCCGTTGATTGTATTTTTCTCGGGTCTGGGACCGCTGTTGAGTGTTACTTCAATCACACCATCATTTTCCGAAATGTCGGGCATTTTTGATAGAACAGAGTGAAAATAGGCACCAAAATTCTTTTTAGTTTCAAAGGCATTATGAATGTACAAACGTTCTTTCGGACGCGTCATTCCCACATA
>JBFHGY010000094.1:0-8325 GCA_041582905.1 Crocinitomicaceae bacterium
ACCCAGCCAAACCTATGCACAATGAAGTTCCAACCAACAATTTCAATCCTGACATGAAAATATGGGAAGGAGAAGATGAAAACGGTGAACTCAATTGGAAGAATCCGCAGGAGATCGAGCGCCACTTGACGACCATTAAACTGGCCTATTTGGATTTTCTTCCAGCTGGTTTCGAAAATGAAGTTGGAGAGATGTTACCTATGAATGGGCACGAATCCCTTTCGACAAAACTCGTCGATAGCCTTTACTATTCGATTAGCGGACAAAACGAATTGTTTAGTCAAACATCTGATAAATTGATTTCATTCGGTCGCGAGTGCTACTTCGATATTCCGATCCGAAACGATATTGAACGAATGGGAGGTAAACCTTTTCAAAGCAAACCAGAGATGCAAGGGAAGAACATCATTCGAGGACGCATTGTAACGCCTGAAGGAGAACCCATTGTAGGCATGGATGTGAAACTTCGTATGGATCGCTATTTAGAACACAGAAATACGATCACAACGGATGAAAACGGATACTTTACCTTCGATAAACTGTATACGGGAGAAGTGGCGATCTATGCTTCACTTCACTCTGATCCAGAAGAACAAATTCTTTGGAAATACTGTGTCGAATCGAGTTTTCAATGTCCCAAAACATCCAATAAAGTCTATACTTTGAAAGAGCCGTTTGTTGCGGATTTCTCAAGCGTAGTGAATTTAGATGCTATCTCCGTACAGCCGAGAACAGGAGGGTGCTTCATCGATCCGATAAAGATTAAAACGCTCAAAACAAGTCGTTTTCAGAATACCTTTATCGCCACTACCGCTTTCGAAGCCCGTTTACGCGAATTACATCAAATGAAAGCAGGAAACATCTTGATTGACATCTACGTGAACAATCTTTCCGAACCTATGTGGAAGTGTGATCAAATGATCGCCAATCAGCTCTCAGGACAGGAAAAAGAAATATTTGAACAATTCGCTAATGAGCGCTTAACAAACGTCAAAAACGATGATCTTCATCAAGAAGCTTTGACGAGCTATTATTCACAACAGCGAAAATCATTTATTCGAGAACGACGTTATCAAATGAAACAACGACAGGATAAAACGGCTGAGGAATTACGTGAACTTCGTCGATCCATCGACAATACCTTGAACGATCCTGAAGCACTCGCAGCTGCGCATTCACGCTCGAAACTTGAATCGACACCGACAACTAAGATCGCTCACATGTCCATCTCAAGAAATACGGCTGGTCTCGGAGATAACTATACCTTCCGCTGGGCTTCGAACGCTTGGTGCAATATCGATTCATACTTGAAGAGTTTTGGTTCCCGTGACTGGGCAATCGACGTAAATCGCAATGAAAATAGTGTCCGCGTACTTCAATGCATTCGTGAAACACAAAGCGTTTTGGATATCAGTCAACCTTTGTCAGGAGGACGAACAGGATGGCGCCCAAACAGCACAATTGGATCAGCTGGAGTCTTTTGTCTAGCTATGTTGAGAGATGATGATCAGCTCTACTTCGATTCAAAGGTTTACAGTCAATCAGAGGGAAGTACGAGTCAATTGAGCTTAACTTCTGTAACGAACAAAGAATTCTACGCACGATTGAGTTCCTTGGCGCCCATGGAATCTTTTATTGCAACAGAACTTCAAAATGAAAAAGTACTGATCGAATCGCAGTTGAAGATGAAGCAACGCGTGCAACCGTATACTCGAAAGCTCAATACCGTCAAAACGACGATAGAAAGCGAGATTGTTATGTATAATCACCTGTTTGATTTCTTAAATCAATGTGCTGACCGAAGAAACTCCTAACCACTTTTTCAGTTCAGTATACGCAAAACCCCACTCGAAAACTATCGAGTGGGGTTTTGTATTAGACCCGGATTATGCCTTAGAATATCTACTAATTCGGCCAAAAAATCTCTGCCATCATACATCGAGCACTTCCTCCACCATTTGTTTCTATGGTTGTTAAGTCGGAAGAAATGATCTCTCCGTGTTTTTGTAGCAATGATAACTGTTCATCTGTAAATGCATTCTTCGCAGAAGCACTCATCACGAAAAACGGAACTCCATGTTTGTTCTTCACTTGAAGAATGTTTCCAGCGAAGGAACTCACTTGCTCTTCAGAAATATCGATTATTTCAAGTCCTGATTGAGTCATTGTATCCCGAAGCAAAGCCTTCTCTTCCTCGTCATCGATGCTTTCCATACACACCACGGCGATGTTCTCACCAATGGACATCATCACATTTGTATGATAAATCAGCTCGCGTTTTCCTTCCACTGTTTGAAAAGCGTTGAAAACAATCGGTTGATAGCCCAATTCCTTACAGACTTCATCTAAGATTGCCTCATCCGCTCGCGGTGATCGCGCGCAATATGCTATCTTATTTTCACGATCGAGGACAACACTCCCAGTTCCTTCTAAAAAGCGGTCTTGAGTGGTGTAATGCGTGTAATCAAGTACTCTACTGAATCCCTCCTTTTCCCATTCCATCAAAAGATCACGACGAACTTCCCTCTGCCGATTTTCTGCGAACATTGGGTACAGTGCAATCGATCCATCCCTATGGAAAGAAATCCAATTATTAGGGAACAAGGCGTCAGGCGTATTCGCCTCCTTTTTATCGGATACCACTAGCACTTCGATCTCATTTCTACGTAACTCGTCAACGAAACGATCGAATTCCTCTTGAGCCAATTCCAACACCTCTTGATTCGATAATCCTTCGGATGTCTGCTGGTAAAAGTTATTGACGCACGTTTCTTCATTCATCCGAAAACTTTCGGGACGAATCATTAAGATAGTGTTCGTTAATGCCATTTCTCAGTAGATTGAACAGTAAATATCGATGCGATTCGTGCTATTTCTTGTCGAAAATGCGTTCGTATTTATTCGTAGAGGTAAAACCACTACCTGTAGTTGTGTACTCACCTTTGAACACCAATTCCTTATTCTTCAATTGATCGATGATATACACCTCTCCAGCGTAGAATCCATCGTAGGTTTCAGAGTAACCTGGTTCACTATAGTTTTGTGTACTAAATACGATTGCCTCCTTATTCTTTAAATCAAGATCTTTTATCGCTCCAGCGAAGAACCAGTTTCCCGTAATAGTATAGAAATCACCGTCATCAATTACTTCAATCTCATACGTTCCATCCTTTTCAATGGTCATTTTCTCCGAGTACGGATAGGATGTACCATTTGCGATATAAGAAGTTTCCGTATAGGTGGTAGATGATGAGCTAGCCACTCCTCCGGAATTGTATGTAGAAGTCTCTGATCCGCTCACCAAGGTCCATTCCCCAGAGATACGTGCCTTACGCGATTTTAATGATAGAAATGGATCGTTTTCACCTTTCTTACACCCTGTAAATGTTGTTGATACTCCCAAAACAATCAGCATTGAAAGTACAAATGATATATTCTTTTTAGTCATCTTAAATGTTCTAGTTGGTTAGTAATTATTGCTTCTCAAATGTGCGGTCGTAGCTGTATGATGCAGCATATCCATCGCTATCTGAATAGGTAATATCTCCTTTAAAAATCAATTCTTTATTCTTGAGCTGATCCATCAACAAAATTTGGTCAGCGTACAATCCAGCATATTGCGTGGTTCCCGTTGGAGAAATGTATTGCGTTTCGCTAAACACGATTGCCTCTTTCTTTTTCAAGTCTTGATCTTTCACCTTACCCGAGAAGTACCAATTTCCACGAATGGTATTGCTTACTCCATTCTCGACAATTACCACCTCGAAGGTATTATCCTTTTCAATCGTAAGTGTTTCTGAATATTGAGTGGTGAATCCCCCAGAAGAGCTTGTTGTTTCTGTGTAGGTTGTTACTTCGGAGTTGGTCGTACCCCCAGAGTTATCCGTTTCTGTGACAGTTCCCTTAGTAAGTTTCCATTCTCCCGTCACACGTGCTTTGCGCGATCTCAACGATAGGAAAGGATCATTTTCCCCTTTTTTACAACTGGAAACAGTCGTAACTCCAATAATTGCCATCACCGCAAATGTGATTTTCAAAAATGTGTTTTTCATAATCGGTTGGTATTAGTTTATTTCGATAAAGTTAGGGGAAATCAAGGTCATTAACATGAATCAAGCGTGGAATTCGCACTTTCAACCAAGGAACACCGTAATTTCCGCATACAAAAAAGGGTTATCTCGCTTGAGACAACCCTTCTATTTAATTTCTTTAAGCTATTTAGTGCTCTACTTCACCTTCAGCTAGAGGAACAATTTGAGGAATGAAATCCTCTTCAGCTCCAGGCTTAGAGTAATCGTACGGCCATCTGTGCACCGTTGGCAATTCTCCTGGCCAGTTTCCGTGGATATGCTCTACAGGAGTTGTCCACTCCAAAGTAGTCGATTTCCATGGGTTCTGTACTGACTTTGGTCCTCTGAAAATTGAGTAGAAGAAGTTGAACAAGAAGATCAACTGACCCAGTGCTGCGATGATGGCAAACACGGTAATGATCACGTTCAAGTCCATCATTTGGTTGTATGAATCAATGTCGCTTTCTGCGTATACTGAGTAATCGTAGTAACGACGTGGTGCTCCAGCCAATCCAACGAAGTGCATTGGGAAGAATACACCGTATGCTCCTACCAATGTGATCCAGAAGTGAGCGTAACCCAACTTCTTATTCATCATTTTTCCATACATCTTAGGGAACCAGTGGTAAACTCCGGCAAACATTCCGAAGACCGCGGACAATCCCATTACGACGTGGAAGTGAGCTACTACGAAGTAGGTATCGTGCGTTGTGATATCCAATGCTGCATCGGCAAGGATAATTCCAGTTACACCTCCTGTGATGAAGGTAGAAACCAATCCAATCGCGAACAACATTGCTGGTGTAAATACAATCGAACCTTTCCAAAGCGTCGTGATGTAGTTAAATACTTTTACGGCAGATGGAATCGCAATCAAGAGGGTCGTAAAGACAAAGACACTACCCAAGAATGGGTTCATTCCCGTAACGAACATGTGGTGAGCCCATACAATGAATGACAAGAATCCAATTGCAAGGATAGATCCAATCATCGCGCGGTAACCAAAGATCGGTTTACGAGAGTTTGTTGAGATAACTTCTGATGACAATCCAAGTGCTGGAAGAAGTACGATGTATACCTCAGGGTGACCCAAGAACCAGAACAAGTGTTGGTACAAGATTGGAGAACCACCATGGTTCGTCAACATCTCACCTTGGATAATGATATCAGAAAGGTAGAAACTTGTTCCAGCCAGTCTATCCATCATCAACAATACCGCTGCAGAAAGAAGAACTGGGAACGAAAGTACACCCAAGATAGCTGTTACAAAGAACGCCCAAATTGTCAATGGCATACGTGTCATTGCCATTCCTTTCGTACGAAGGTTTAATACCGTAACGATGTAGTTCAACGATCCGATCAAAGACGATGCAATGAAGATAGACATTGAAGCCAACCATAACGTCATTCCAAGTCCAGAACCACTCACTGCTTGAGGAAGTGCTGACAAAGGAGGGTAAATCGTCCAACCTGCCATTGCTGGTCCAGTCTCAATGAACAAAGAGATGAACATCAATCCAGAAGAAAGGAAGAACAACCAGTATGAAAGCATATTCAGGAATCCTGACGCCATATCACGTGCTCCAATTTGGTAAGGGATCAATAAGTTTGAGAATGTTCCCGACAATCCACCTGTCAAAAGGAAGAATACCAGGATGGTACCGTGAATGGTTACCAAACCGAGGTACATGTCCTCAGAAAGTACCCCTCCTGGCGCCCATTGCTCACCAAGGAAGAATGATAAGAAATCAGAACTTTCTCCTGGCCAAGCCAATTGGATACGGAACAAGATTGATAACAACATTGCAACCACTCCCATGAACACAGCAGTCATCAAGAACTGCTTACTGATCATTTTGTGATCCTGGCTAAAAATATATTTGGATACGAAGCTTTCTTCATGGTGCCCATGATCTCCGTGATGTCCGTGTGCGTCGTGTGCTACTGCAGCCATTCTATCCTAATTTTAATTTATTTCTAATTCGTTTTTTACTTAATTAAGCAGCAGGAGTTGCCTCTTCTGTTTCTACTGCTTCAGCGCTTGCTTCGTCTGTTCCTTCACCTTCATTATTTTCCGGTGCTGGAGCCTCTTCCACTGGTGCTTCTTCTTTCTTGTTGAATGTATGTCCAAATGTAGCAGGTTCAACAACCCAAGCTCCACTTGCATCTTTCTTACCATTCATTTTCAAGTTAGCCCATGCATCGTAAGCATCTTTTTCCAACACAACGATGACCATTTTCATCTTGTAGTGAGATCCACCACAAATTTTGTTACAGTACAACATGTAGTTGAATTTCTCCAACCCACGAGATACACGCATTTCTTCAGTCGTTTTGTCTGGAGTAAACTTGAAGCGAGTTGTCAATCCAGGAACCGTGTTCATTTGAGCACGGAAGTGAGGGAAGTAAGCCGAGTGAATAACATCCTTCGAACGGAAGTTAAACTCATACTCTTGACCTTTACACAAGTACAATGTATCCTTCACGATGAAATCATCTTCTGCCAGTTTATCAATAGAAGAATCGTGTTTTGCTTGCATTTGGTGCAACAAACGGATCAATTTTTCTTTATTCGCTAAGTCTTTTCTTTTCGCGTCGCGTACTTCTGGTGGGAAGATTCTGTGACGGTCATTCAACTGTGCTTCCAAAGAATCAATTCCAGTTAAACCTGATTGCATATTGTCAATCGCCAACTGAATAGAACCTGTTGTCATCAATGCCAACTCATTCTTTGAATCTTCAGTTAGTTTGTAATCGAACTTACCCAATTTGTTGTCTTTACCAGAGTAACGAGCTGTCCAATCGAATTGCTTAGAGAACAACTCAACTACGATCGCTTCATCTGGAGCTTCATCCGTTACTTTGTTCCAGCTTCTCAAACCGAAGATGATGATAACCGCCAAAACAACTGCTGGGATCACTGTCCAAACCATCTCCAATTTGTTATTGTGAGGATAGTAAAATGCAGGAACACCTGGCTTCTTCACATATTTAAATGCAAACCAGAACAACAAGAAGTTCGTTAGGAAGAATACCGCAATAATGATGAAAAAGTTCAAGTTCAACAACCAATCCAATTCATGACCGTGTACAGATGCAGCTTCACCACGTCCAACCCATCCGTACTTCACAATAAGCCAAATGAATCCTCCGAAGAGAACAAACATAAACGCAAGCATTAAACCTGCATTCAATCGATTTTCGCGCTTGGTGATGTCGTGCTCACCCGTTTTACGCAATTTCGAAGACAATTCATAGAGTCTCATTAGTTGCGCCGCAGCTACAACTCCAACAACTATGACTAATAATATGATCAATTTCGTTACCATCTCTTTCTGTTATCTATCAGTAGAAAAATTGTTATTAAATATCGTGATGAATACTTTCATCAAGGAACGGGTGATTAACTGGTGTCAACGGTGCCTTCGTAAGATTTGTCAATACTATACGTATAAACAATCCTAAGAATGCGAGCGCCATACCAATTTCAAGGAATCCGATGCTTGCTTGCGCTCCCATTGAACCACCTGAAACCATGATGTACACATCTAACCAGTGACCAACAACTATAATCAATCCAACGAAAATCAAAATGCTTGCATTTCGTTTCGCGTCTCTTGACATCAAAATCAACATTGGGAATGCGAAGTTGATGAAGAACATTCCAAAGTACAACAATTGGTACTCTTCAATACGTTGAATGTAGTAAGCAGATTCTTCACCGATATTCGCGTACCAGATCAACATGAATTGTGAGAAGAACATGTACGACCACAAGAAAGATGTAGCGAATGTCCATTTACCGATATCGTGAATGTGAGAATCGTTTACTTTCGGTAAGTAACCTTGCTTTTTAAGGTACAATACCAACATGACCAAAACAGTCATTGTGGTACACCACATTCCAGCGAATGTGTACCATCCAAACAATGTAGAGAACCAGTGAACGTCAATTGACATGATCCAGTCCCATACAGAAGTTGAACTAAATACTGAGAAGAATACCAAGAACAATGCACCTCTACGGTAGTTCTTGAAGTGAATTTCTGTACCACCTACTCTATCTTCCTCTAATGAACGCATTCTGAATCCACGGTAGAAGATGTAGTATGTCGCCATGTACACAACTGTACGTAGCCAGAAGAAAATTTCGTTTAGGTAACCACGTTTTCCAACGACCATTTCATCGTAGTGGTGAGATCCTTCCGTGTACGAATCTGGATCCATCCAAACGTAGATGTGTCCGTGTGCTCCG
>JBFHGY010000095.1:0-8323 GCA_041582905.1 Crocinitomicaceae bacterium
CCTTCTGGCAAATTGGCTCCCATCCATACGCTATCAGCTCGTACATCACTAATCACGCGATCCAAATGAGGTTTTACCTTTCCTGCCAATTCGATGTAACTGAAATTGTTATTGGAAAGAATGGAAGAAAGGCCAGTAATGGGACATTTCAAACTAACAATTTCTCCAATACGCGATCCAACCAAAATTCCGTCGCTTTCCACATCACTTCGATTGTATTGATCACTGACTTTCGCCAAAAATGAAACGTATTCCGTTCCGTGAATGTTATTGATGGGAAAACGTTGTCGGATTTCATCTGATACAACTCCATCTTGCTGTTTCATCTCAGAATGGAGAAAATGGACATCAGCCTTTGTATTTGCGCTTGTTGTTATTTGTGCCAATCCACTCAAAGGAAGGAGTAGTAGAAGAAGAAAAATTCTCATAGTTTGAAGTATTTCAGGCTGCAAGTTACGGGAAAAGATGCAAGAAAAGAAGTCAATCAAGCGTAAGGCAACCTATTTCCAGGTTTTGAGCTCAATGGAGTTTTCACTCACTTCGAGATAGGTGCAATAGTTGATCCATTCACCAAGGTTGTAGTAGGTGGATGAATCGCTTAACTTGATTTCCAACGGAAGGTGTCGGTGTCCAAAAATGAAAGCGTCGAAGTGTTCCTTTTCGAGCATTTCTTTGCAAAAAAGAACAAGCCATTCGTTTTCATCTCCGAGGTATTTTTCGTCATCGTTTCCTGTTTTTGCACGACTTTTTTGAGACGATTTGGAGGCAAGCCAGATTCCAAAATTCGGATGTAAGCGAGCAAAACACCACTGACTCAATTTATTGGCAAATACTTTTTTGATGAATTTATAGCCGCGATCACCTGGACCTAATCCGTCACCGTGACCAATGAAGAACTTCTTACCAAAATACTCCCGTTGGATGGGTTCACGATACAGTTGAACGCCTAATTCCTGTGGGATATAGTCAAAAATCCACATGTCATGATTTCCTGTAAAAACATGAACAGGAATACCTTGATCGGTTAATTCAGCGATTTTTCCTTGGAGTCGGACGAATCCTTTCGGGATAGCACGTTTGTATTCGAACCAGAAGTCAAAAATATCTCCAACCAGATAAATTTCTTGGGCGGTGTCTTTGATGTGATCCAGCCAAGCCACGATTTTTTTTTCACGCGCTAAGCTCGCTTCATAGTTTGGAGCGCCTAGGTGAAAATCAGATGCGAAATAAATCCGTTTGTCAGAGGATTCTGCCATACTTAGTGACCAAAAATGCGCTTCAATTCAACTTCCAATTGGTGCGCACGCAATTTTGTTTGGATGATGTTTCCGTCTTTATCGATGAGTACCGTGAAAGGAATTCCACGCACATTGTACAATTTTGCGACTTTGCTTGACCAGAAACCAAGATCACTTACGTGATTTGGCCAAGATAGATTGTCTTTTTCGATAGCAGCCATCCACGCATTTTTGTCTTTATCCAAGGAAACACTCATGATTGTGAAACCGTCATCTTTGTACTTCTCATACAATTTTACCACAGCAGGATTTTCACGACGACAAGGACCACACCAAGATGCCCAGAAATCAAGTAGAACCACTTGACCTCTTAAGTCTGAAAGTTTCATCATTGAACCGTCAACTTTTGCTTCTTCGAAGTCTGGAGCTTCTTTACCTGGAGCCAAAATATTGTTCGCCTCTTGCTGCTTGATTTGAGCATCCAACTCAATAGATACTTGCTGAATCATCGGAGATTCAGGAAAAGCCTTGATCAATTGACTCGCGAGAGATTTATACGTGGCAAAATCTTGTTTTGGATCTGTTTCGCGGAAAGCAGGGTAAAGCGCAGCTGAATTCCCGTGACGTGCAATAAAGTTTTGTCGTTGACTTTGGAATAAGTTGTATTCCGCTGACATTGCTCGACGAATCGAATCTGCCCATTCAGGATTTTGGTTCATTTTCAGACCAGCTTCGGCACTTTTTCGCTGCCAATCAGCCGTCAAACGTAAATATTCGATTAAATCATGAGATTCATCCGAGTTAACGATATTCAAGTATTGATCAACATTGCGTCCGTCGCCGTAAATTTTAATGTTGCTTTCATTTCTTAGGATGATTGGAACATGACGTTTTCCGAAGCGGATCACATAATAGTTTGGTGCAGGAACGTTTCCTTCTAATTCGAAGTTTCCTTGTTCGTCAAGAGGACCACCGAAGTAATCGGTGTATTCAGTTCCTCCCAAGTACTGAGAGACAAAAATGGAATCTTCTCCTGTTTTGAAAATCATTCCAGAAACCTTGACAGGAGTAACCTGCGCGAAGGATCCAAGCGTAATTCCAAGAAGAAGTAAAAACGTTGCAAATTTCATAATCGATTATTTTTTGAAAATGTCTTTCAATTTTTGTTCCAATTCTGCTCCTCTCAATCCAACATTTAAGATTTTACCTTGTGGATCAATCAGAACGGTGTGTGGAATTCCTTGAATTTGGTAGGCTTGAACAATCGGTGAATCCCATCTGCTCAAGTCACTCACGTGGTTTGGCCAAACGAGTCCATCTGCAGCGATCGCACCGAGCCATGCATCTTTATTTTCATCTAAGGAAACAGAAAATACAGTGAAGCCATCATTTTTGTATTTGTTATACAGCTTGATCACATTTGGATTTTCTCTACGACAAGGTCCACACCAAGAAGCCCAGAAATCAATTAACACATAGTTTCCGCGAAGCGAAGACAAGGATAAGATCGATCCATCTGGACGAGGTAAAGAAATTTCAGGAGCTGTTTTACCAGGTGTAGCATCATTGCTCAGATGTTGGTTGTACATCATTTCTACTTGCGCCGTTTGTTGGGTCATGGCTTGCGCCATTTGCGCATTAGGATATTCTTTTTCAAACGCCGTTGACACTTTTCGGAGAATCTCCAAGTTTTTCGGGTCCCAATCCTCGAATCCCATTTGCGGTGTTAAGGCAGAAGATAGAATGATATTGTAAGGATTCGCTGGGTCGTTCGACATGGATTTCTGAGCGAACGCATCTACTGGTTGTTTTATTTTCATGAAGCGTTTCATCAACTCTTCGTCGGAAATCGTTCCTTTTAACTTTTGAAGTTCGTCCTGTTCGTCATGAAATTTCGCGAAAATAGGCGTGTAATCCGTCATTACTTCAGTCCACTTACCACCAGAAAGCTGTGGCGTTTCCATGTATTCATCTTTCGATGCCTTTACCGTAATGTTATCTTCAGGAAGGAGTGTCAATACGATCAATTCATCACCTTGATCTCCTAGTCGAAGTTGGTAGATTCCCAAACCTGGAATGTTTCCGGATAATTTGAATTTTCCGTATTCATCTAATTGGGTTTTCGCTACGTTTACCACTCCGCGTTGCGTCATGGCTTCGAGGTACAAGTTCTCACGCGCTGCATGATCGATTGTACCCGAGATAGTAAAATTATCTTCGAGCGAAGTTTTTTGCTCTGTTGTCCCGTCCTCATTTCCTTCTTCAACTGTTGTTTCATCTCCACAGGAGAATAAAACAATCGACAATAGAAAAAATCCCAAAAAGTGTTTTATCATAACTGATCTAAAGTTTTTCTCATCAACTCATTTGCTGCTTTTGGGTCTGCTTTTCCTCTCGAAATACGCATTAATTGTCCCATTAGGAAGCCAACAAGTTTTTTCTCTCCGTTTCTATAACGTTCAATTTCTTCAGGGTGTTGCTCAATCACCTGTTGAATGAACTCCATAATTGAGTCTTCATTGGAATCTTGAATCAAGTTCAATTCCTCCGCAATTTGTGCAGGCGCTTTCGATTGATCTTTGAGCATTTCTGGGAATAGCTTTTGTGATGCAGAAGAGCTAGAAATTTTCCCTTCGTCAATCATTCCGATTAATTCCGCTAAATGGTCAGTAGAGATAGGGAAATTCTTGATTTCCTGTCCCGTTGCATTTAAGTAAGATTTAACATCTCCCATTATCCAGTTTGCCGCTGCTTTGTAATTGTTGGTCTTTGTGATCAACTCTTCGTAAAACAAGGCGATATCCTTCGCATCCGTAAGGTTGTAGGCATCGTATTCGGATAGCTTCAACTCATTGGTGTACTTCAAGAATAGATCTCTAGGCAAAGCTGGCATTTCAGAGCGAACCGCATCGATTTGATCTTCTTTCACCGTAATTGGTTGCAAATCTGGCTCTGGGAAGTAGCGATAATCGTTTGCCGCTTCTTTTGAACGCATCGAAATTGTTCTGTTCTTCAAAGCATCGAATGAACGCGTTTCCTGTGCAATTGTTTCTCCGTTTTCAATCATTTCGATTTGACGGATCATTTCAAATTCAATGGCCTTTTGCACATTTCGGATCGAGTTCATGTTTTTCACCTCGACCTTTGTTCCGAATTTTTCATCCCCTTTGAGGCGAACGGAAATATTCGCATCGCAACGCATAGAACCTTCTTCCATGTTACCATCACAAATCTCTAAGTAACGGACTAACTTACGTACTTCTGTTACAAAGTTGTACGCCTCTGTCGACGAGCGCATATCAGGTTCCGTAACAATTTCCAAAAGAGGAGTACCCGCGCGGTTTAAATCAACCAGAGTATCGTAAAGATCCATGTCGTGCATGCTTTTTCCGGCATCTTCCTCCATGTGAATACGCGTCAGGTTAATTTGCTTCTCTTTTCCTTCATCATCTTTGATGAAAATGTGACCACCTGTGCAGATAGGTGTCAAATCTTGTGTGATTTGATATCCTTTCGGAAGGTCAGGATAAAAGTAATTCTTGCGGGCAAAGTACTGCGATTCCGCAATGTTTGAATTAAACGCCAATCCTAATCGAATGGCGTATTCAATGGTTTTCTTGTTCATCATTGGGAGTGTTCCCGGATGTCCAAGTGTAATGGCGCTTACGTTCGTATTCGGAACAGCACCGTATTCGTTGATGTCGTTAGAGTACGCTTTTGTTTTGGTTAACATTTGCGCGTGGATTTCCAATCCAATAACGACTTCGTATTTATCTTTCACCTCAGGTGTCATAGTTAAACTCTTGAAATCAATTCCTTCATGATCAACGTCATGCTAGGCTCTGTTTTGTTTGCTACAGCAATTACATCTTCAACGCTTACTTCTTGAATTTTTCCTGGAACGCCTAAGTCTGTAATAATGGAAATGGCGAAACAAGGAATACTCATGTGACGTGCAACAATTACTTCAGGAACGGTTGACATACCTACGGTATCAGCTCCAATAGCTCTCACGTAACTGTACTCAGCAGGAGTTTCCAACGTTGGACCAGTAAGACCAGCGTATGTTCCTGTTGCCACTCGAATATTGTTTTCTGCTGCAATTTCTTTTGCAAGCGCGATCATTTTTTTGTCGTACGGTTCGCTCATGTCCGGGAAGCGTGGTCCCAGTTCATCAATGTTCTTTCCAATTAGCGGATGCGCAGGGAAGAGGTTGATGTGGTCATCTTGAATCATGATCTCTCCAATTTCGAAATCAGGATTCACACCACCTGAAGCGTTACTTACAAACAAACGCTCAATTCCTAAGAATTTCATTACGCGAACAGGGAAAGTAACTTCCTGCATCGTGTATCCTTCGTAGAAATGGAAACGACCTTGCATAGCAACGACTGATTTACCTCCAAGTTCACCGAAGATGAGCTTCCCTGAGTGACTTTGCACTGTTGATAACGGAAAATGAGGAATGTCTTTGTAATCAATCTCGTCGATGATATTGATTTCTTTTACCAATCCACCCAATCCTGTTCCTAGGATAATTCCGATAGATGGTTGTACGCTTGTTCTTGTCTTGATGTAGTCGTGAGACTCTTTAAACTTGTCTAATATATTCATCTAATAGTACGTTAAAAGTTGTCTGATTCTTAATAGTTATTGATATCGGTTGATAGTACCATGCATTCTCCTTCTCAAAAACGGCATCAAATTGTTGTAATCTCATGAAGTCTTTTTCCGTTGTAATGATGGCTTTGTTCACGGATGCGAATTTACCAAATTTTTCATGAATTGCTTGGATATCTGACGCACTATAATTGTGATGGTCTGGGAATGCCATGTGATGTACACGGCTCTTTTCCTTCCAAAAATCCACGAGCGGTTGTGGGTTTCCTATTCCGGTTACGAGCAATACTTCGTCGAAGTCAGAATGTGTATTCTCTTTTGAGGCCGCAACTAAATCGTTGTACTCAAGCGATGAGAAAAAAACATGGTCATCTAGGAAGCCTAATTTGTTGAGGATTTCTTTCTCTTTTTCAGATGAAATTTCTCGGGGAGATTTACTGACAATAATCACATCGGCACGATTCTTACCGTTTCTCCATTCGCGTAAATTTCCTGTTGGAAGCATGAAATCATCCGTAAATAAATCATCAAAAGGGGTGATCAGGATCGAAAATTCAGCAGAAACGGCTCTGTGTTGAAAGGCGTCATCTAGAATAATAATGTCATTATTCGGAAGGTGGTCCAGTATATAATCGACACCTTCTTTCCGTTTTTCAGCGAGAACGATGCTGATCTTGCTACCGTAACGCTGGAGATACTGTTTGGGTTCATCTCCAATTTCTGCTGCTGTCGACTTTTCGTTTGCCACGACAAGACCTTTTGTTTTTCTTCCGTAGCCTCGGCTGAGAACTGTGACCTGCTTTTTCTTGCCAAGAAAGTGTTGAATGAGAAAATCGACGTGAGGTGTTTTTCCTGTCCCTCCAACAGAAAGGTTTCCGACCGTAATCGACTTGCTGGGAATTGGAAACGTTTTTAGGATACCCCAGTCGTATGCCTGATTACGAAAAAAGGTAATCATTCCGTAAATGAAGCTAACGGGAAAAAGAAGCCAGCGAATTACTTTCATGCTGAGCGTTTAGCTACTGAAACTGGAAAAATTTTGATCCTCTGAGTAATAGTAAATTCGAACTTGCGCAGTGTCATCTAGGAAATTAATCTTTCCTACTTCAAAGCGATTGATTTGAAGTCCTGTACGTTCTTGCAAGTCTGCCATCATTTCATCATGTCGGTTCGGCACAATGAGATCAATTTTCTCGTAAACAATTGTTTTTCGGGTCTCGTGTTTGATTAGCCATACGTATTCAAGTCCATAGGTAATCGCCACTACCACCAAATTGATGATGGCCATTTCGGCAACACTAATTTGTTTGGATGCTAATGAGTTGACAACACTGATACCGATGACAAGGAATAAGTAGGTCATCTCCTTGATTTCTATGGCGTCCGTTCGATAACGAATGATTCCAAAAATGGCAAATAACCCGAGTCCCATTCCCGTATCGATGTCTAGCTTTTTCAATCCAAAACACAGGAAGAATGTGATGAGACCAATGAGATAATAGGTAAAGAGGTAATCTTTTCGTTTGGCGATAGGGTAATACAAATAGCGAATCAAAATTGTCATGAAGACAAGATTGATGACCAAGCGAAGTAGGAGCGTATAGAAATCCTCGTCGAACCATTTTAGGTTGAACAACTGTTCGATGGTATCAGTTTTAGCAGCAATTGGCAACATTTCCTTTTAGTTTATCAATTTTTAATAGTTTCTTTTTAAAGCGATTGTATTTCACGTCTTCTGTTTTTGAAAGTTGCAGAATTCCCATACAATACTTACTCAGACGTAGTGGGCGAATCTGGCGTTCCTTCATCAACGCAAAAAAAGGTGATTTTCGAGAAACTTTCACTTGTTTCAATTCGGCAATCACAATATGGTCTAGCGCTTCGGTATGATCTCCTTTTCTGAAGCTCAAATCAATATCAAGCGTCAGACGTTCATTTAGTTTCTTTCCCACAAGTGTAATTCGTCGATAGTTGTTCACTAATGTAGGAATTAAATCTTGTGTAAATGACAGATCGACAGAATCGTCAATGAACTTAGCATGTTCTTGGGGCAATTCATCAAAAAGGTCATCGGAAGGAATGCGCATTTTGTTTGTTCTTCCTTTGTACTTGTGCTTGATTTCCAGAAAAGAAATGTCCGAATCCAGGTACTTTCGGTAACGAATTTTTACACGGTTCAAGCGTTTTTTATGGTGATCATGGTAAAAGTCGAGTTCTTCGTTGTCGTAGTACAAGCTTTCATAAGAAAGGACACATTTCTCATTAATTTCTACGACATGATAATGCTCACTCAGGTAAGGTAACACCTCAAATAGTTGTTCTGTTTTTAGAACAAACTTAGTGTCCACACGATTCATCAACTTAACATTATCCATTTCACCCAAGCCGATTTTGGAGAATGGAGATAGAAGCTGTTGAATCTGAGAAGTAGACATTAAGTCAAAGTTAAATTAATGTTTCTTATA
>JBFHGY010000096.1:0-8243 GCA_041582905.1 Crocinitomicaceae bacterium
AATATGCCAATATGAGTCGATACTTCGTTGGGATTTTCATTGCATTATTGCCATTCAGTATGGTTCCGGAACTCATGAGGCTCGATCAAACTTGGGGCTTTTGGTTATCGATTCCTATTTCGGCTCTCATTGGATGGGTGTTACATGGTCATTCAAAAAGTATATTGATGAAGTATTCTCAAGAGGAATGATGGGTGAGATGTCCAATGGGGATGGAAGAACCAAGATTGAACCAAAGAAGAACTACGGTCTTGGAGGGAAACTGAATGGTAAATACATGATTTCAGTAACGGCTAATGCTCCAAAAGAAGCTTTTAATGACTCGAATGAGAAGTTCTTCAATGGTAAAAGCGAAGATGATTTGTTACTTCCAATGCATCTAAACTTCAAATGGTTTGGTCTGGAGCAGCTCCCAACCTATTTTGCATATGATGTCATGAAGAATCCCGAAATAGACAATGACTTTAAACGATTTGATAACCATCTTAAACAACACGCTTAATTATGAGACCAACACCAAAACATTCAGCTCCAAGCCTAACGTTTAAAACGCTTGATGGCGAGCAATGGACTTTAAGTGACCAACGTCCAGAGAATTTTACCATGATCGTTTTTTACAGAGGCTTGCACTGTCCAGTATGTAAAAAACACCTCCAGCAGTTACACGAGTTAATTCCTGCTTTTGAGGAGAGAGGTGTACATGTTGTAGCAGTTAGTATGGACACCGAAAAAAGAGCGCGTCTATCGAGAAAAGATTGGAAACTACCTAATCTTACACTCGGCTTTGAGCTAAATAAAGAATCTGCTATTGAATGGGGATTATACTTAAGTGAAGCTGTTAAGGATGGTGAGCCAGCGATTTTTAGTGAACCAGGGTTGTTTTTAATCGACAACAAAAATGAGGTGTACTACTCTAATATTAATAGTAACCCATGGGGAAGACCTTACCTACCAACCTTTGTAAAAGCAGTAGATTATATCGTCAAATCAGGATACCCAGCAAGAGGTGAAATGATATAAAAGACAAAACTGTCGAACCAATATTGATTGGCAAATGACGAACCAAAAAGCCCCAGCTGTGAAACTGAGGCTAATCTACCAGCGAGAGGTGGAAGCCCACTCACAAGTCTTGTGTAATAAAAAATCCCGACGATGAGAAATCATGTCGGGATTGTACCCGCAATGATTGCATTGTCGAACCAAATCAAGCAATAATTATTTTGCCAGCTTAAGTATTCTAAATGCCCCTCTGAGGACGATAATAAAGACGATGGAACCAATAATTAGGTCTGGCAGCCGATCCGATAACACACTTACCAGAATTCCTGCAATAATTACCCCAGCATTAATAATGATGTCATTACTCGTGAAAATCATACTAGCTTTCATGTGAGCCTCTTCTGATTTCGATTTCTGAAGTAGAAACAAACAGAACCAGTTTGCAATGAGAGCGAACACAGAGACAAGAATCATAGTGAGATAATCAGGCGTTTGATCTTCAAAGAAATACCTCCTAAAGACTTCTGTAATTCCGACAAGAGCTAATAGAATCTGAACGTATCCACTGAATTTAGCTATCCGCTTCTTCTTTGCTATAACAGCTCCAACCGCAAAAAGACTAAGCCCATATACGAACGAATCGGAAAGCATATCCAGACTATCCGCAACTAAGCCCATTGAATTGGATACTAGTCCAAAAGTCATCTCTAAAACGAAGAAAGCTAAATTAATGATGAGTACTTGCCAAAGCAACTTAGACTGATGCTTCGTATCACTTTCAATTTCCTCCTCCGTCTCTTCGGTTTTCACCAACTCTGTATCCAGAGCCAATGAATCAAGTGAGTTTAGAATCTCCTGATCATTTTCTTCATGATAAACAATAAGCTTCCTATCTTCTATACTGAAATTAAGTTTGACAATTGTGTCATGGTTATCAAGTTTCATGCGGATGAGATTCTCCTCTGAAGGGCAATCCATTTTCTTGATATGGAAGATACTTTTTTTCACTGTTACAAAATTACCGAGAAATGTCGAACGGCTAAAATGCCATTATGATAAAGGATGTAGAGAAATCGATATCGTTCGTTGGAGCTACAAGCAACAAAAAGCCCCACACGTATTTATTTGTGCAGGGCTTTAAGGTTAATTTTGCTTTCCACCATTAGTTAGCAGCATCTTAGCAAAACAGTCATCAAACGTTTCTCCTTCCACCTGATCCAAATATGACATAAATGTATCTGGGTTCTGGTCATCGCTATTATGACTTTGTGATTGTTGAGAATCTTCCTCCCACAAATCTTCTATCGTACTCATATCCAAATTTTATGAGTTAAACAATATTCGTACACCCTCACTTTCGTACGGTACTTTTAAGGGGTGACATATCATGATAATACTATAACTATTTGGAATGACCAAGGTACATTACAAAAAAGCCCCAGTTGTGAAACTGAGGCTAATCTACCAGTGAGAGGTGGAAGCCCACTCACAAGTCTTGTGTAATAAAAAATCCCGACAATGAGAAATCATGTCGGGATTGTACTCGAGGCGGGACTTGAACCCGCACGGGCATATTGCCCACAGGATTTTAAGTCCGGCGTGTCTACCAATTCCACCACTCGAGCATTTCTCGATGTAGTCTACCTCCCGATAATTATCGGGGATCAACCACTCAAGCATAAATGTATCGGACAGATACATTTGGTAGTATTCTCCGAGGAATCCTGATCCTCTTTCTATGTCAATATCTCCTAGGAGTAGCTATCGCTGATCTCTTTTGGAAGATGCTTTCAAATCAAAAGCAAAGTTCATTCTGAACTTTCTTTTAAAACACCCAGAAATTCCTGAAGCAAGCTTCGACAATTTCTGTCCGTTTCAAAAGGCAGCAAAGCCGCTTTTTACTTTGAGCGGGCGATGAGATTCGAACTCACGACCCTAACCTTGGCAAGGTTATGCTCTACCCCTGAGCTACGCCCGCTTTTATTTCAAGTTGTCCGCGCTTCGCTAAACGCGGGCGACAAATGTAATAAAGTATTTTCGAATCTTTTCGATTAAAACCATTTTTTTGAATCACGAAATGTAAAATTTCACAATTGGTTTATCACAAGCCATCTATTAGTTCCCTTTTCTGAAAATTCCCTTCACACTCAATACATTCAATGGGAATTCCAAAATCACGTGTAGGATGCTCAAGAAGAGCGAAAGTAAAAAGCCTAGTCTGAAATTGATATAAAAGGTAATGAGGAGCACCACCCAAATGACAATAATCGCGAGGGTGCGTTGTTTTGTGAGCGACTTGTACCAATGAATGGTTGTTGTTTTAGAGAACCAATTGAGGTAATGATAGAGATAAATGAACGAGATGAACATCATCAATCTCAGTTCCATTGTTTCATAAAAGAAGAAGGTTTTTCCTTCGGAAATGCCAATCTGCTTCGCAAAAAGCACTGGCGTTACATGAAAATTGTTGGTCAGATAAATGGATTTCAAATGATCTGGAAACAGGTAACTATGATCATCTAGGTTCGCATACACAAACATGAGTGGGAGGGTTAGAAGCAAAATTACCGAGAAAAATCCCCAACTGCTTTTGGCCTTTTTGGCTCCATAGATCATGAATAAAATGGTGAAGAGATAGACATGGATAATTGTAGGAATAAAGAGTCCGATGAACGTATTGTAGGACTCTAAACCATTCAGGAAAATAGCTCCAGCAAGAATCACGGCTCCGACCACAACCCATCCAAGGGTATTTTTAACGAATTGATAGGCAATGGCAAGTATCAACGTTGCAAAGATGAACCCATTTGACCAGCCATTGATTTCGATCATAAGGTCGCGCAGTCCGCTACCTTGATCTAAGTACTCGATGAATAACTTCGGAACAACAATCATCACTGAGGCAAGTGTTCCGATGAGCAACCAAATTTTATTGTTTTGGGTGAAATAAAAGCGTTTACTGTTCAACCAATTGATTTCGGTCATGTAATGAAGTGGTCCAAGAATCGCAAAAGCAAAGATGAATAGTTCTAGTGGAAATTGATACGCTAAGACAGCAGAGATCAGCAGAAGAACAATATTCAGTTGGTCAACCTTCTTTGTCATTTCTATTCACTTTTCTTTTCAATGATGCACATCATCGAATGGTGACGTGTATCGCGGTAATGGATTTGAACGGACTCAATGTTTTGTTGCAAATACAGGATTTCTGCTTCATTCATGTATTGACTCTTAATTTGACCTGTTCGCATGAACCATTCTAACATAAATAAAGTTGTGTTCGTTTCGCTTTCATTCACCTTGAAGGCAGGATCGGGATAATACTTTGGAAGCGACGTATGAATGTCTTCAATGATGAATAATCCACCTGGTTTAACATATTGAAATAAATATCCGAGACTTACTTGCTGATGATCCATCGCGTGTCCTCCATCGTCTAAAATAACGTCGAAGTTGACTCCAAACGTATCAATACAACGTTCCAAATCCATTCGGTTGGATTGATCCGCTACGAAGGTTTGAATGCCGCTTCCTTTACTCTGTTCTGAATAATCCATTAGATCAATTCCGAAGATTTCAGCATTGGGAAAATACTCTCTCCACATCAAATGAGAAACTCCGTTGAGGATTCCTATTTCAAAAAAACGTGACATGGAATCGCGTTCATCTTCGAACAAATCCTGATAAATCTCAATGAATTTGTGGCCGTCCAGACATTTATCAGTTGGGTAGCGATCACACATTTCAACCAAAGTAGGTCGTTGCGGAATGGTATCGGCTGATGCATCATTTTGAGAAAAGGCAATGCAACCGAAAAGAATCGCAATTACTAAGCTGAATATTTTCATGATTATCGTGTATAAAAAAGGGGAGCATTGCTCCCCTAGTCTGAGTCTTTTGTCATCTACTCAACTACCATTTTCTTGGTGTCGATTAATGTTTTGTTTACGTATAATGTGTAGTAATACGTTCCTGCCGCCAGACCGTCAGCATTTACGTGAGCCACACCGTATTCTCCTACTTCATCAATTTCGATATTCGATACCAATTGTCCCATACCGTTACTGATTACCAAGTTAGCTGAGTTCGCATACGATGGAATGTAGTACTTGATAGAAGATGTATTGTTGAATGGATTTGGAATGTTTTGATACAAAATCGCCGTTTCCGAAGACTGATCGCCACCTCCCCACAATCCGGCTGTGGAGTCACATGCACATGCTTCCAAATCCGTAATTCGCGTCTCATGGTCGAGCAATTGCGCCTCGATATTTGCCAACATTGGAGATAAATCAACTGAAACAGATGCTCCATTTTCGATGTCAATTGTCAAGATTGTTCCTGTCAACGTTGCTGCTGTCAAATCCTGTTCATCCGTATCTGTATCGATTGTCGCCAAATCTACCGAGTTACCATCTGCAATCGTTAGTGTTGTTCCAGCGAGAGAAAGAGTCTGATCATCCGTATCTGTAATCGCCGTCGAAAGATCCACTGTGGAACCACTTGAAATCGATAAGTTCGTTCCTGACAATGAGATATCTTGAATCTCGTTTGTTACATCTCCATCTACCTCAGTAAATGTTGTCAAATAACCGTTGTTCGCTACATAAGCGTCTACTTCAGCTTCTGTTAATTGTGTATCTGTATTAATTGAAGAAAGATCGATAGTTGATCCACTTGAAATCGAAAGGTCTGTTCCCGACAATGAAATATCTTGAATCTCATTCGTTACATCTCCATCAACTTCTGTAAATGTAGTTAAGTAACCATTGTTCGCTACATAAGCGTCTACTTCTGCTTCGGTCAACTGTGTATCTGTGTTATCCAAGTATCCTGAAAGATCAACCGTTGAACCACTTGTAATTGCTAGGTTATTTCCTACCAAAGAGATATCCTGAATCTCGTTTGTAATATCTCCATCTACCTCTGTAAATGTTGTCAAGTAACCGTTGTTTGCTACGTACGCATCTACTTCTGCTTCGGTCAATTGAGTATCCGTATTATCCAAATAAGCAGACAAATCAACAGTGGTTCCGTCATTTGTTAACGACAAGGTATTTCCACTCAAAGAAAGATCTTGGTTATCTGTATTCGTTACCGTATTCCAAGATGTTCCATTCCATGTGTAAATTGCATCGATATCCGTATCGTACACCATCATTCCCTGATCTGATGCAGTTAACGATGATCCCAATGTTGTTCTTAAAGCAGTTGTTAATCTGTTCACGAGGAATCCTTTGTCAGTATCCGCCAATTCCAAAGCAGCGTTTGAGTTAGGTGCCGTAGTACCGATACCCACGCTTACTGGTTCAGTTGCACTACCCAAAACAAGTGCATTACTTGACGTAACTGTTGCATTTGTTCCGATTGCGAATGCGTTTGTCAATCCAGAACCAATTGTTGCTCCGTAACCAAATACCATTGATGAGTCACTTTCTACTTTTGAATTATATCCAAAGGCAGATGAATAATTACCACTACTGTAGGCATCGTAACCGATAGCCATTCCGTAATCTGCAACGATTGAATCATACGCTCCAATCGCAATGGAGTTATCCGCTGTAGTTAAGTAGTGTTCTCTTCCTAATGCGACAGTATTGTTTGCATTTCGTGAGTATCCGAGGTACCCAATCCCAACAGCGTAATCGGAATCGGTACTTTCATATCCGAGGTAGTTCCCGATACCAATCGTTCCACGCCCATAAACATCTGCGTTGTACCCAATGGCTATCCCATCTTGCTCATCGACCGTTGCGTAGTTACCGATAAATAGCGTCCGTCTGTTGTCCGTCGAAGTATATCCTACCGAGAGAAAATCTGCAAAAGCACCAATACCAATGTTATCATTTCCCTCTCTATTGGTATAACCTGCATACGATCCGAGGTACGTGTTTCTTTCCCCCTCACCTGATGTTGCATTGGTTCGGTTGTTATCCCAACCCGCATTATTTCCGATGAAGGTATTATTGCTAGAATATTCCGTTGCAGCACCCGCCGCATGTCCAACAAATGTGTTTCCATTTCCTGAACTACAATCGATCCCACTTGAATCGCCTACGTAGGTGTTCCAGAATCCTGTTGTATTATCATATCCTGCTTCATTCCCGAAGAATGCATTTCGATATCCCGTAGTGTTTTGTCTTCCCGATGCGCTTCCCACAAAGGTATTGTCACTCGAAGTGGTTGAGTTGAAACCTGCATCTTCTCCAATGAAGACGTTATCATCTCCAGTTGTTAAAGCCTGACCCGCTTCTTCACCAATAATTGTGTTGTCTGCAGCACCGATTTCCATGACCATTCCCGCTTCGGTTCCGATCACCGTATTGTCTGTTCCGAGAGCACCTGTTGGAGTACCACCTGCTGCCGATGGAGAAGTAGCTCCCCAACCTCCGGCTCTTGTTCCGATTACCGTGTTATCTGTTCCTGTAGTTGTTCCACCACCAGCTCCAGCGCCGATGAAAACGTTATCGGAAGCGGACGTTTGATAAAATCCTGCCTTGAAACCAATGATAGTATTCAAACTTCCCGATGAAACGGACGAAGCCGAACTGTCTCCGTAAAATGTATTGTAATCTCCTGTAGTAATACTCACTCCTGAACCTGTACCTTGAGCTTCATTCAGCGTTTGAGCAAATGTGAATGTGGAGGCAATGATGGCCACTGCCAAACCAAAAAACTTTTTCATTTTTTAATTATTTGGTAGATAATAATTTAGCGCAAAGATAATAAATCTAACTCATTTCTGACTTTACCTTTCCATTAAGCTATCATAACGCAAGTTCAGTTGGCTCATTTACAGATCAATTTATTGCTGAGTATATTTGTAAACAACATCACTCAAATATCGTTCGTGCATTGAAGACACAAAAAAGGACAACATCATTTTTAATCGTGGGAATTATTCTCTCGGTGGTAGCATTTTGTTTGTACCCTGTTCTCTCGAATGATTGGGTGAATTGGGACGATCCGCTCTATGTATTAGGGAATCCACTCGTTCAGGAATTGAATGGTGATTCCTTCCGTGCTGCATTCACAACTCCTGAGGTAGTAGGACTTTACCATCCGTTAACGATACTTTCTCTGGCCGTCGATTATCATTTTTGGGCTGAAGACGCTCTTGGTTTTCATCTGACAAACCTCATCTTTCATCTTCTTAATACAGCACTGGTTTTTCTCCTTTTTCGAAAACTCAAAGCCCCATTGATTGTTGCTGGATTCGTTGCTTTGCTTTTTGGGATGCATCC